>JBEKCT010000046.1:0-20767 GCA_050014715.1 Anaerolineales bacterium
GTTTTGTATCAAATATAAGCATCACTTTTTGACCGCCTTGACAATCCCGCGGAGTGAACCGTCAAAAGAAGTACGAAAAACCTCCACTGTTAACCCTTCCATTGCGAAAATTTCACCGTATTCTTTTGTGTGTGATTTGTCGGTAATTATCACTATTCCATTCGGTTTCAAGACTCTCGCTATTTCCCGGCAGGCTTTGTCCCGTCCATCTTTGGCAGGGATGTTGTGGATACAAAGGTTGGAAAGAACCACGTCAAAGGTACCATTGGGAAAGGACAAGCTTCGCACATCCTCATTTCTTACTTCAACTTTTTCAAGGACCCCCTCAAGTTCGGCATTTCTCATGGTATTTTGATACGTATTGCTGTGCATATCCCCCGAATTCCAAATATCAATGCCGATGCTCTTTCCCAGAGTTAATTTTTTGGCAGCGCCAATCATTAAAAGCCCCCGTCCAGTCCCGATATCAAGGACTTCTTCATTTCCTTTCCAATCAATCATGGAAATCATCCTGTCCCTGCGGTGTAGTTTACCGATCTTAGTGTAATAAAGATATGAACCACTAACAAGAACCATAAACAAACCGTAAAGCATAAGAACAAAAGCCACAATCTTCAGGATGAGACTGGGAAAAGTGATTAAAGCAACCCCCCCACTAAAACAAACCACTCCCGCAAGACAAACCATGGCGACGCCGAAAGGCGAACCATCAAAACCATAATCCGGTTTGGATCCCAGTACACTATTTGTCATGATCCCCTCCGGACAACTTTGAATTTCTTAAAGTCGTTTTGGATTGTCGAGACCGCTAATTCAGCCCAAGGGTTGTGGAGAATCGCCCGCTTTGAACGGCTTTCCAATGCCTTCGCATAAAAGGTATTGAGAATTGTTTCCTGCTCTTTAACCAAATGAACCATTCCTGTTTGCATTTATTCACCTCTCAGTTACCGTTATCACCTTTACCAGAAGCCTTATTGCGATTGGTTGCTGTTCCAGATACTACGAAATATCTCCTTGCGCGCGCCCAACCATTAATCATACGGGGAATTATATCCGGGATCACATGGCTGAACACCATTCCCATTATTTTCCGATGAAACCTGCAATCGTTTGAAAGGAACTTCTCCCATTTCAGCACAGTCATTCCCATTAGAGCTCCAAATACGCCCATCCAGAAATTCCTGGATGGGCGCGAGTCGAAGAAGGCACCCGTAGTGCAGAAGAAATCAGTGAGCATCGTGGTGTAGGGAGAAATGATAAGGGAAGAGTGATAAGGGATGAGGGATCAGGTAATCGGCTAATCAGGTGCCGGGATCAAGGCAATTTTCCTGAAGAGTCATTTTCTTCAGGGACTTTTAGACCATTGGGCAAGAGTTCGAGCGTATTCACGCACAATTGGAATACTTAAGCAACGATGTGGAACGAGGCACCTGGGCAGGAAACCTATTCCCGATCGTCCGGTCAAGAAAAGTGCCTCCTTATATTCGGGCCTGGTAGCCCAACTCGAAATCTCTCCCGATTTGACACTGGAGATGCATTACCAATCCAGGGAACAGACATCCGGGGTACGCGTCAGTACAAGTACGATGAGCCGAGCGATCCAGCGGGTTGGTCGGACCCGCAAAAAGAAGACACCCGGTGCGACGGAACGAGATGAAGAAGCGCTTAGGATCGTGATTTCGAGCTTGCGTCCTAATAGCGGTAGACTATGGTACGTTCCATCCTGCGCAGGGTGGGGACGAGCTCCTGCACGCGGTACAGGGCGCGCCACCAGAACGGGAAGCGGGAAAAGGCGACCTGTTCGCTTGGCCTGAATTCCCTGACCAGTTCCAGCTGCGGCTCCAGCTGCCGGATGTCCAGGGGATCATCAAGGCCCCATTTGTAGGTGGCACCCGTGCCGCCGACGTTGGAGCCGGTTCTTTTTACTATCATCGTATTGCAGATATCGAAAATCAACTGACCGGCGGGGAAGTGTGCGACCACCGCATTGAGAAGCGCTTTCACATCTGTTTTGCCCAGGTAGTGCAGCACCCCCTCGGCGATAAACAGCCCGGGCCGGTCGTGCGGAACCTGGTCCAACCAGTGCAGATCATCCAGCGGAGCGCCAACCAGGTGGTAGGAGGCGCCCCGTTCGGGAAAGAGCTGACGGCGCAGGTCGATCACATCCGGGTAATCCACGTCGAACCACTGGACACCGGCAGGTGGATCGACCCGGAAAACACGGCTGTCCATGCCGCAGCCCACGTGCAGCACCGTCGCATCCGGGTGATCGGAAAGATATTGGTTTGCCAGTAGATCAAAGGTAGCGGCGCGCGTGGCGACGATGGTACAACCGATGTCCTTCCACATACTCCACGAACTCACTCCCTTGAGGGTATTGCTCATGTCGTAATCGATATGCCGCATGGCTTCTTCGGCCCATGGGTCGCGCAATATGGTGTTCTTCCACTGGCTCTGCGTCGCTCGACTGCTCAGGGTCATGAGCATGGTTTCTTTTTCTTTTGTGAATTGGATCTGATCGTTCGTCATTGATCGCTCCTGGGTGGATGGTCTGTTCTGTGCCTATTACCGGTTTGATCAGCTCCAACTGCGGGCGTGCGATAGGGCAGGCACCGGCCAGGCGGTTTGAAATCCCAGATGGTCAACTGGCCGTACGACAGTATTTCGACGATGTGCAAGATCATGGCCGGATCGAGAATCTGTTACCGGCGTTCATTATAGTCCGGTTAACGATCACTCATCCAGGAATCTTTTTGATACTGTACAAAAAATGAACCTTTGGGTAGGAAAGCATGAGAGGCGGGCTTAAGGCAAAGAGGAAAAGAAAAAGCCCAATGTCCGGTTCCGAGCAATTGGCTGAGAAAATCATCGGGAAGCGGCAAAAAAATTGCTACAATTTAAATGGTTCAGCCAAAGTTCCTGCCCGGTTTAGGCGAAAATGACGGCAAAATGATCCCGACGTGGAATCCAAGTTCATGGCAAATAGTGTTAGAATAAATTTGGAGAGTTGGCCGGCACCCGATATGAAATCCTTCGCAGCACGAAAGGCGATCACCGTAGAGAACAATTCGAGAAATGCCAGGCAGTTTTTGAATCCCTTCCCCTATGAACAAACAACCGACGGATGTACCACATCCAAAAATGAGCGCCTTGAAGATGCTTCCATTAACATGCAAGTCCTGAAGCATTTCTGCGCGCTTAACGGTGAAACTCTGTTTATCCACTTTAGCACCTTTCAAGCGACTTTCTATTTTTTTGTGCAAAGATTTTTCACCTACCGTTATGCACTGCCATTAATAGTTATCGGAATCCGAGGTCAGGAGACTTCGGACTCTAGTGGAAGGTTTTCATCCTTCGGGGTGAACTCCGTTCATGAAACCTTTGTGGTGAAATCATTTCTCTTCCGGCTCGTTCGGGTTAGGAGAAAACAAAATGGAAAAGAATAAAACGCCAACTGCCGCGGATCCGGAATCCATGAAAAAACCGGCGGCATTTCCAGCCGTTCCACCTGCCCTAGAACCAGAACAGACATTCCTCGAAGAAATCTGGCAATTAGCGGCGGTAGACGTCAAGAACGGCAAGATCGTCAGGCGGAGACCATGGCATGATGATGTAACAGGCATCAAACCCTTCACGTGCACCATTAAAGGCAAGACCTGGACTGCGCCCACAAAGTCGCCCCTGGCTCCTTATGCCCTGGCTTACAAGAAGCGTGTATATTCACCCAACCGGATCCTGTATCCCCTGCAGAGGGTGGACTGGGAACCGGGCGGCGACCCAGCGAAAACAAACACCCAAAACCGCGGCGCCAGCAAGTATAAGAGAATATCGTGGGAGGAGGCCACGGATATCATCGCCAAAGAGGTTACCAGACTCTGCGAGAAATACGGACCATCGGCGATCACCGCCATACAATCTCCGCATGGGGAAAAAGGGATGGTCCACAAGGACCATGGCATTAACAACGCGTTCCTGGCCTACTACTGTTATACGAAATATGGACAGTTCCACACCGAGCGCGCAGGTTCCCCCGCCAGCTGGGAAGGATCGGCGTGGGGCGCAAAACATGTGTGGGGTTTTGAAGTGTTTGGCCAGGAGACGGGCCAGACCATGAAGGATACGCTCGAAAACTGCCAACTGATGCTGCACTGGGGAAGCGACGGCGGGGCCAAGAATTGGAACTCGCCGCGCGGGCATATCGGTGACATGTTGTTGACCTATTCGAGCGAAGTGGGTATCGAGCATGTTTACATCTGTCCTGACGTAAATTCCGAGGCCCAGGCTCATATGGACAAATGGATCCCGGTGCTGCCCGGCACAGATCCCGCCCTGCAGCTGGCGATCGCCTATACATGGATCAACGAAGATACGTATGATAAAGCTTATCTCGCCACACACTCAACCGGCTTCGATGCATTCAAGGCGTACGTGATGGGCGATGAGGATGGAGTGCCAAAGACACCGGCATGGGCTTCCCCCTTGTGCAAGGTCCCGGAATGGACGATAAAAGCCCTGGCCAGGAACTTTGCCAAAAACAGAACGTCGATATGTCATAAGATGGATGGAGGCGGCCTGAAGAGGGCGCCCTACTGCCATGAGGCGGCGCGGCTCGAAGTGTACCTGCTGGCCATGCAAGGGTGGGGCAGGCCAGGGGTTCACCAACTAAAAGGGATACCACTGCCCAGCTCGGCGAATCCGCCGCGCTTCGCGAGAGGGGTGGAGCCATCCATGGACGCGCAACCCGCACCACTGACCAAGGCTCTGAATGGAAGAGTGCTGCGGGAGTGGGACACAGACAGACCGTTCATTCCCGGCAACGAAATACCCAAAGCAATCAATGACCCACCGGTTGAATGGTACGGCGGCGGGGTCATGACCCGGACGGAAACCCAGTTCGTCAAGCGGACCTATCCTTTTCCAGGCAAGTCTGAAATACATATGCTGTGGTCGGATGGCCCCGGTTATTTCATCGGTGGTGGAATGGATGGGAACTCCACCTGGAAAGCCTTGCAAAACCCAAAGGTGGAATTCATTCTGGTTCAACACCCGTGGATGGATTCAGGGACGAATATCGCAGATATCATCCTGCCCATCAACACGAAACATGAGAAGTACGATTTTACAGCCAATTCCGCGGAACTTGACGGCATTTACCTGGAGGGCAAGGCCATCGAACCCATCGGGCAATCCAAGAGCGATTATGAGGCTGTGTGTGAGATAGCAAAGAAGTTGAACTTTTACGAGGAGTGGACACGGGGCAAGAGCATTGAGGAATGGGTCAAAGAAGGTTTTAACAGATCGGGCTGGGCAGACCTGGTGAGTTGGGAGGATTTCTCAAAGCAGGGATACTTCTGCCAGCCGATCGACCCCAAATGGCAGGATGCCAAGCCCACGTCCGAGGCGTTCTACAATGACCCGGAGAAGAACCCATTACAGACGCCAACGGGCAAGATCGAGTTCTACTCTGAGAGGCTGGCCGAAAAATTCCCCAACGACAAAGAGAGGGGGCCGGTAGCCCATTATGTGACCGGCGGTCCCGCCTCGGAAGGTTGGACCCATGATGAGTCGCTCCAGGGAGAGAGAGCCAAGAAATATCCTTTGCTTGTGATGTCGAGCAACAGAACCTGGGGAGAGCACCAGCAGTGTACCGATATCCCATGGGTAAGGGAAATAAGCAAAGTCCCAGGTCCGGACGGTTACTGGTACGAGCCGGTCAAGATACACCCAAGCGATGCGGCGAAACGGGGCATCCAGAAAGGCGATATCGTCAAGCTTTTCAATGAAAGAGGCATCGTCCTGGGGGTTGCAGTACTGACTGAAAAGATAATTCCGGGAGCGGTTGCCATGGAAAAGGGCGGAGGGATCGACTTTATCGCGGTAGCGGAGATCAACCGGGGAGGCACCAACAATTTGATCGCCCCGCACATGGGCGTTTCCAAGAACGCCATGGGCCTGGCGGTAACGAGCTACCTGGCTGAGGTTGCCAAGGTCGTGGCGAACGAGATGGAGGCCTGGCGGAAGCAATACCCGGATGCATTTACGAGGAAATATGACCCGGAATACGGTCCGCTTTTCACTGGCTGGGTTGCCAGCAGCTCCGAAGATTAAGCCGCCGATAACACGAGGAGATCAGAATGAAAGTCTTTGTCATCGATATAGCGAAGTGCAACGGGTGTTATGGCTGCCAGATCGCCTGCAAGGATGAGCACTGCGGCAACGACTGGATGCCGTATGCCAGACCGCAGCCGGACACGGGGCAGTTCTGGAGCAAGGTGACAGAATATACCCGGGGTACGATTCCCCAGGTAAGGTGCTCATTCGTCCTTGAGATGTGCATGCACTGCGCGGATGCCCCCTGCATCAAGGCCTGCCCCAGCCATGCCATTAACCAGAGGGAGGATGGGCTGGTGCTGATCGACCCGGCGAAATGCAGCGGACACCGGCTGTGTATGGATGCCTGTCCCTACGGTGCGATTTACTTTAATGAAGCGCTCAACCTAGCCCAAAAATGCACCGGCTGCGCGCACCTGCTGGACCGAGGCTGGCCGATCAAGGAACCCAGGTGCGTGGACGCGTGCATCCTGGGAGCCATGATGTTCGGAGAGGAAGAGGACTTTAAAGACCTGATCGCCAAGGCGGAGATATTGCATCCCGAGTATGGCCTCAAACCGAGGGTATATTATCTCAACCTGCCCAAGAGGTTTATTGCCGGAACGGTCTATGATCCGCTCACCAGGGAAGTGATCATCGGCGCCAAGTGCAGCCTGAGCGGTGATGACACCGCCAGCGCGATCACAAACGACTGGGGCGACTTTTGGTTTGACGGCCTGAAAGCAGGCACTTTCTCGCTGAAGGTAGAGGCATTCGGCAAGACCAAGATAATAGCCAATATCAACACAGCGAAGGATGTGAGCCTGGGGGACATCCCATTGGTGTAGAGGGTCCAAATTCATCGGCCACTGCCGGGTATGACGAACAGGCCAGCCAGGAGAGTTGATGGACTACGATGTCCTATTGATACACCCACCAGCGATCTACGACTTCCGGGAGAAAGCCATATTCCACGGGCCGATCGCATTGACGGTGAGTGAGAGCACCAGCCAGTTCATGACACCACCCATCGGAATGCTCAGCATCGCCGATTATCTTGATCGAAACGGATACATGGTGCTGGTGGACAACATCGATGAGTGGATGATCACTAGCGAAAGTTTTAACGTTGATGCGCATATCGCCAATCTGTCAGCCAGAGTATATGCGATCGGGTTGCATTGGTGTGTTCATTCCCAGGGAGCGATCGAAATCGCCCGATTGTGCAAAAAGCTGCACCCGGAAGCCCTGGTAGTCCTTGGAGGACTTACATCCACCATTTTTGATGAGGAGATCGTCCGCAAATACGAATTCATAGATGCTGTCGTCCGAGGCGAGGCCGAGAAGCCGTTCCTGCTGCTCTTAAGAGTGCTCGAAGCACACCATGGACTGGAAGTAGTGCCGAACCTGACTTTCCGAAATGACCGAGGGGAAATCGTGCGTGTGCCGTTAATGAAGCCCAGCGACGACCTGGATGAATTCGAGTTCACCCGCTTGGAGCTACTGGAACCGAAAGGGGCAATATTCGGCCCGGGTTTGCCGCCGCATTGGTCCATACCGGTTTGTCGAGGCTGCCTGCATAATTGTGCCGTGTGCGGGGGTTCAGCATACAGTTATAGAACTTACTTTGGAAGGGAAAAACCGGCTTTCCGAAGCCCCGAGAAGATTGTTCAAGATATCCGGAAATTGCGCGAACAGGGAGTTGAACGGATATTCCTCTTTCAAGACCCGCGCATGGGAGGAAAGGGATATTGGAGCAGCCTGCTCGCGGCCCTGCAAAACGAGAAAATCAAACTAACCCAGCTCACGATGGAGCTTTTCGGTCCGGCCAACGAAGAATATATCCGGGAGCTCTCAAAGATCGAGGCACCCATCGTCCTGACAATATCGCCGGAATCCTGTGTCGAGAGAGTCAGAAAGGCTTATGGGCGAAACTATTCCAACGAGGGGTTGTTTCGAACCATCAGAACGTGCCAGAAATATGGAATCCCGATAGGCATCTTCTCCATGGTCCCACTGCCAAACGACACCCGAGAGACGATCAGAGAGAACTGGAAGATATGGGAACAAATATGTTTGGCAAGTGAAGCAAGCGGGGGCAAGACGCCGGTTCATCTTGCCTTTGGGCCGATGATCCTGCTTGATCCGGGGTCTCCTGGTTTTGATTTTCCAGGCCGTTATGGTTATCACTTATTCTTTAAAACCCTTGAGGACCATATCACAGGCATGTCGCTTCCATCCTGGCACCAATGGATATCATACGAGACCACGTCTCTGGATCGAGATTCAATCACACAACTCATCATCGACTCTGTAGAGCGCTCGATTGACCTCGAGGAGAGCCATGGATTGCGCAGCAGTCTCGATGCAGATGCGGCACGCCTTTGGGCTGTCAAGGCCAACAGGCTGGCAATCGGCGTGGTGAACGACGCAATGAGTCTCGAGGAAGTGGAACGGGAGGAGAGACTTAAGTCATTTAGAGGGGCGCTGGAGAATAAGATAAGGGAAATATCCAATACATCCTGACCCGCGGTCAGGCAGCCAGATACGGAAGATGTTAAGGCTTTCAAACGGGTTATCAATCCATCCAGGAAACAAGAGACATCAATATGCCGACTTTCAAAGTGCCCCACATATTGACTGTACCGATCTTAACTTTGGATCTTGGAAAAAATTATAGAAAGGAGCAGCCATGGATTTGGAAGTCATTGCCGATCAGATGGCCAACCAGGCCGGGACCATCCATAGCCTGACGCTGGGTGTTTCGGATGAGCAGATGTGCTGGAAACCGGACCTGCAAACCTGGTCCATTTTGGAAGTCATCAACCACCTGTACGACGAGGAGTGCCTCGATTTTCGTACCCGACTTGACATCATGCTGCACCACCCAGAGCAGCCCTGGCCGCAGATCAACCCGACCAGCTGGGTGAGCGAGCACCGTTACAACGAGCGCGAACTGGTACCGTCCGTGGAGGATTTCCTGAAGGAGCGGCGGAAGTCGCTGAGGTGGCTGCGAGGATTGGAGTCACCGGACTGGGATGCCTCGGCAACGACGCCGTTCGGGAAGATGCGCGCTGGAGACATGTTATGCGCGTGGGCGGCGCACGACCTGCTGCACCTGCGCCAACTGGTGGAGCTGCACTGGGGCTATACGGTGCAATCTGCGCAACCGTACCAGGTCAGTTACGCCGGGGAGTGGTGAGAATGCATAAAAACAGTTTTCGGATCATACTGGCCGGCCTGGCCGTGCTGCTCAGCAGCAGCTTCTGCATCCTGACGCCGCGGCCTTCGCTGGAATTCCTGCCAGCGCAGATGCCGGCCGCCAAGGTGGGGCAACCCTACCAGGTGGACATCCGGATCGCCCGGAACGTTACACCGGTCGGCTTCTTTTCCATTACGGATGGATCGCTGCCACCCGGCTTGAACCTGGTCTCGGAGCGGGACCAGCAGATCGGGCGGATCAGCGGCAGCCCCAGCCAGGCCGGGACCTACACTTTCACGGTGAGCGTGTATTGCCTGGGCACCAACGTTGGGGGTCAGACCGGAGAAATGCAGTATACGTTGGTAGTGGGGGAGTGAATCCGATACCAGCGATGGGAAAGTCCTGCGATGCGTCTCCCAATGTAAAAGGCGTTGTGTCAATGACCAGGTGATAGGTCAAGACGCTAATTTCATTGCAATAAACGAGGGGACAAAAATCCAGTACCAGACTTTGTGGTTGCAACCCTAGTCAAGCGGCAGGGTTTGCGCGACAACCACCCGAATCCATCTTACCAGCGATTATGTTCTCAACGAATGCCCTAATCATTTAATCCCATTCCATTGAGAATCTGGTCAATGCATTTTTCAACCCTTTCCTCCCGGGTTTTGGACAACTTGGGTTGAGAAAAATAATAAATGTAGGCTCTTTGCCGTCCCGGCGTGAGGGCATAAAATGCTTCTTTCAAGGCAGGCATTCCATCCAGTTCCTTCTGAAATTCTTTAGGAATGGTGTATTCTGAAGGCTTTTTATAATTCACCTTCAAACCGGCTTTTTCCACTTCAATGGCTTCATGAATATAGGCTTTCAAGATGGGTTCCAGCTTCCCTATTTCCTGAAGATTGGTGAAGCGAACCTGGCGGCCCGCCTGGACATTCTCGGTTTGCTGGATCAGAATACCATCGGGATCCTTTAATAAGGCACCCTTTATAAACAGAATCGCACAATATTCTTTAAATCCATGAATTAATACTATGTTACTTCCCTGAAGTGTATAACAAGGATGCATCCATTTATATTCTTCGTCCAGACCACAGTCAAGAATGATCTGTCTCAATTTCTTATACTCTGCCTGCCACTGTCCGGCTTTATCAAAATAAGAATCGACCTTAGGATTCATATTATTCCTTTCTTGAGGCATTGAAAGAAAGTGAACTTGTATCTGCTGACAATTTCTTTTGTTTCTTAGGCTTTGGCCCGGTTAATCCAACCAAAGTTTCTCTGAAAGCATTCTACTCTTCAAACCCAAAATCAGTCCATCATATTTTAACCATTTGCCAGATATTTGGATTGGTTCTTATTCTGAATTAATGTTGGCATGATTAGCACCGGATAAGCAAGCTTGAATCCTGGCAGACGAACTGGTCCAAACGACGAAACAGCCGCGCCATTAATTGATTCTCCGAAGTGAAGTAAGACATTCTACCGAATATCATACACGGATTTTGAACAGCCTGGCTTAGTAATAAAGATGGATAGCATTCTATGGTCGATTGGACTATTATGGTACAGTTTGGTTAGTATCATTCAGTTGAGAGGAGAAATAATTGTGGGGAACCAAGAAATACAACATATGAGTATGCACGTAATATCCGCGAGATTCGGTACCAGATCTGATATCCCTTCGCCAGACAATGAATTAATAATATCAGTCATCCTTTAAAACACGGTTGGAAATTGCTTTCAATCAGGCCACGCAGCCTGGAGATTTTTGCAATTTTAAGGCTGTCAGAGCATGCCACGGCTTTCAAAAAGCATTCTTTTATAACATTCAATATATGGAGATCCATTATGCGTACATATAGGAATTTTATACCCTTAATCGCCCTATTATTTATCCTGATTCTTGTACTGGCGGCCCGTAACCTGCCCATGGGAACCTTGGCTGCGCAGGTCCCCCCAGGCGGCCTGAATCCCGCAGCAGCAACCGTACCTGCCGTTGAACCAAGTACGCCTGCCACCCCTGTTCCAACGGCTACCCAAATTGCCACCCAAGTGCCAACTGCAACCCCCAGCAGCGTGGCCACCCTGGACCTGGCAATGTTATCGCACTTCCTGCTGTCGCTTAACTCGAAAGCCACGCCCACACCGGTTTCCTTTGTCCCATTAATCCATTATGTGGGCATACAGCCTGGCGGTTTGCCTGTTCAAACCCTTCGACCGCCAGTTGGAGTGATATAAACACCTGGCAATTATTGTGGAGCGGCAACCCGGTTCCATCTATTTTTAACTTGTATACTCCCGATTGCAGCCAGCCGCTGAGTGTTGATTCTTTTTCGGCCGTCATCAGTGCCAATAAAGCGACCAACTTTTCCCTGATATGGGTGGCATTCATCATCACCTGGAACGCGGCCCATACGGCAGTGGTGAGCCAGACGGTGGCCGGGAAAGGCAATCAGATGGCAATTTCTTTCAATGCCGCCGGCAAACAGACTATCAACCAGGATGTGCCTTTCATGTTAAACTGTGGGATCGATTATACGATTGTAACCGCGGTCAATTTTCCCACCGGTGTGGGAGGCTATCCGATCATGCAGGACCTGGTTATTTCCCAGACCCCGGCTGCCACCCTCAAGCCCATCAAAATCTTCCTGCCCACCCCCACTTATATTCCCACCCATACCCCCAAGCCGACTCTGAAACCTACGCTCATAAACATCATCATCCCGCCTATCCTCTTCCTGCCTACACCCACTCCCACGGTTGTACTCAAATGAATCCCCCCGCAGGAAATTTGTAGCATTTCCAGATTTGAAGCACTGCCATTTCCCCGGCGCTTTCAAAGTGCCGGGGAAATTTATTTAGGCCTCGTTATTTATTCTGGTCGGCGTATTGCCACCAAAGATAGGTCCCAACCAATCCCAGCAGCCCGGTCAGCAGGACAATCGCGAAACTGGCCAGGGGCAGGGCTTCTTTGCCCTGTGCATAGATAGCCAGGATTGCCCAGGGGAAATACTCGCCCCAGCCGGCCGCCATCACCAGGTTCGCCAGTATCAACGCCATAAAGCAGACTCCGATCGGCAACAAGTAGCCGCGCCCCAGGCTGGCGAAGAAGGCGAATGGCAGCATGGCTGTGATGACCAGCCCGGTCGTGATGGCCGCACGTTCACAGCCCTGCAGGAGGATGGCCGTCGAACCGCCCGGCAGGTGGAACAGCATCCCCAAGCCCAGACCAAGACCGAAAAGCAGAACCGCCAACGCCGCCGACCAGAGCGCCACCACGATATACTTTGCGACGAGGATGCTTAGGCGCGGAACCGGGACCGCCAGCAAATCCTTTAATGTGCCATCCGTGAATTCCCGCCCGAATACCCAGCTGATGGCCAACACAAAGAGAATCATGCCAGCCATCGCAAGGATCTGGGCAAAGGTGGCCAGGTAAGCGGGCCAATTGGAAGCCGTATCCGATATCAGAGTTGCCTTGGCGCTGATCAATCCCAATTGGCGGGATACTTCCGGGTTACGGGATACGAACAGCATAAAAGCCATCGCCAGCGGAATTAACAATGAACCTAGGGCCGTATAGAGTGGCATCTTCGAGCGTAACGCCTTGCGCATTTCGATCCAAAGCGTATCAGAAAGGGTTTTCATATCTTAGCTCCGTTTGCTCCGACCAGCCGGAGGAAATAATCTTCCAATTCTTCTTCCTCCACCAACAATTCCGTCGGCGGGGTGCCGGCCTGGACGAGCAGGCTGGCAATATCATCCGGTCGATCGAGGGCGGCAGCCTGGGTAAGGGCCAGCTGGCCGTCTGCCAGGCTTTCGCAAGGATATCCGGCAGCAAACAGGACCTGGCGGGCCCACTCGATTGAGCGCGCCCGAAGCAGAAGACGCCGGCTGCGCGCATGTTCCAGACCGGCCGCGTCCATTTCGCGAAGGAGACGACCGGCATGGATGATGCCGATACGGTTTGCCAGCCGAGCTACCTCGGCTAGGATGTGGCTGGACATAAAAACCGTCAAGCCCTCCTGGCGGGTCAGTTCCAGCAATAGTGCCCGGATATCGACGATGCCTGCCGGGTCCAATCCATTGGCGGGTTCATCCAGCAGAATCAGCCTGGGGTGGTACAGGAGGGCTTTGGCCAGCCCAAGCCGCTGGAGATTACCCTGGGAGAGCACACCCGCCCGCCGCCGGGCACAGGCCCCCAGGCCCAGACGCTCGATGGCCTGGTTGACAGCTTGCCGGGGAGTGCCCGGATGAAGCCGCCGGGCGACTTCCAGGTTTTCCTGCACGGTCAGTTCGGGGTAGGCGTGAGGTGTTTCCACCAGGTACCCGACCCCCGCCCAGGGTTCCCCGCTGCCCAGGCGGACGCGCTGCCCGAGAACGGTGGCACTCCCGGAAGTGGGTTTGATCATTCCAAGCAGCATGCGGATGGTAGTGGTCTTTCCAGCGCCGTTCAGCCCCAAAAATGCATAGATCTCGCCTTCGGCCACCCGCAGGGAAAGGTCTTCCACCGCAGTCACATCGCGATAGCGTTTGCCCAGGTTTTCGGTTTCAATGATCCAAGTCATTTTGCGTTCCTTTTTCCAAGACGTCCATTTACCACCAAGCCTCGCCTGTGCCTGCGGCACGGTACAGGCGAAGACACGAAAAAATTAATGAGAACCTGTTAAACTTTGTGGCTTGATAGCTATGTGGTAGCTCTTTCAAGCTTATTAAGGGGATTCAATCCCATTTGAGAACAAAGTAAGTTCTATAGAAACAGATCGTCGTCTTTTTCAAGACGGTATTTGAATATGTAATAGATCACAAGGAGGATAATGCCCGTGACGCCGATCTTGACCAGGATAAGAGCGAGTATGAGGATCAACGCCTTGCCGGTGACGGTTCCAAACAAGCTGGCAAAATTGTTGATATTCGTGAACAGGTAAGCACCGGTGCCGACCAGGAAACTTACCAGCAGGATCGTGATGGTAATGGCAGAGAAAACGATCCAGAGAATCTTGCGCAGGTTGCGCAGCTTCTTTTCTTTTGTGGAAATGGGCTGGGAGTTCATAAGGTTATCCTTTCTGGTTTCCATCTGAGGCGAGCGTTTTTTGGATCATTTCGGCGACGTCAGGTTGTTCATAGACCAGGATGTTACGGGTGATGAAGCGGGTGAGCAGGGCCTGCCCGAGACTGGTCAGGAAGAAATACCTGCGGCTGGGGCCAGTTTCGGATGGCTGCAGTTCGCTGGCAACGATGCCCGAATCTGCCAGGCGGTTGAGCGAGCGGTAGATGCTGTTCTCATCGGCGTTGATGGTGTTGTGGCTCATGGCGTTGATAGCGGCCTTGATCTCGTAGGGATAGGCCTTGCGCTGGGACAGCAACAACAGCAGCCAGAAACTGAGCAGTCCCTTTTTGTAGGTCTCTTCCCATTGGGCCAGCAGAATGTCCAGGTCCGTTTGATCCATAAACCTCCTTCCACAAAGGTATTATACCATTAGTATAATACCTTTGGATTATATGGTCAAGGATTGTGCGGGTTGTGCCTGGTTAGATTGTCATGACAGACACTTGACATTAAAAAATCCTGAGCTTTTATCCGCAGCCCTTGCAGGACATTCGTTTGTGCGGTATATATTGACAATATTTGTCGTAATTAGTATTTATCCGAAGATCATGAAAGAAACGCATTCTCAAAATGCTGACTTCCTATGAATTTTCGGACAGGTCTCGATAGGAAGGAGGCTTAACATGAAATGGGTACTGTATATCCTGGGGATGTTGTTTTTATTGATGGGCAGCGTGTGGATCCTTCAAGGAGTCGGACTATACCCGGTCGGTGGGATGGCATACCAGGTGAAGTGGGCGTATGCCGGAATTGTGGTTGATCTGGTCGGGATCGGGCTGATCGTGCTGGCAAGCCGGCGCAGGAAGAATCTGCCACCATCTTCATAATCACCTTATTCGACCCCCTACGGGAAGAACATTCTCCGGGGGCAAGAACCCCACCCGACCTCCCCCAAATTCTGAAGAACGTGGAATTTGGGGGAGGAGTCTTGCAGGTGTGAGGGCAGACGGACCTATTTTGACCCCATACGCCATTTACCCTTTGGGCGCTACACGGCATATGTCCTAACACCCTACGGGTATCCCTTTCCAGGGACTAGTCGCTACGCAGTCACACATGAATCACCGGGCTATATGGGAGCTCGTCGAAAAAAAAACGTAAAGTAACCTCCTACGCCCCTTCGGGGTGCCCCATATAGAACATGGGACAGGCAGGCAGGGACAAGGTGCGTAAAACGTAAATGCCGCACAGAGCTTGCCTGCCTATTTTCCCGGGATCATTTCTTCAAATAATTCCACAGAAAATTTCCATCCGAATTGACACGCAGCAGCGTGGTAATGATTCCCGGCAGACTGGCAACACCCGGGTAAACCACATAGCGCGGTTCCCAGCGCGGGTTGAATTTTTCCTTGAAAGTGTGCAAGCCCCTGAAGTTAATGAATCGATTGAAATACTCCGATAAACGACGGAGAGCCTGTTCCACGCGCGGGTCGTCGTTGTGTTCGCCGATACCGGTCAGAGGGGCCTGACCCAGACTGAAACTGGCATACCCCTGGGATTTGGCCCATTCCAGCATAGAGGTGAAGAGCAGCTCCATTGTCCCATTCTCGACTGTACGGCGACGACGCATCAGGTCGAGGCTGGTTTCATTTTTCTGATATTCGGGTACCAGGTTGGCGAAGGCGGTGACCTCCCCGGTGGGGGCATGGACAGCCATGACCGGGCTGTTACGAATGTAATCGTGATCGAACCAACCGACTGTAAAGTGCATTTCGCCACCACGCATCATGGTCAGCCATTCATCGCTGATCGAGCGAAGTTCATGCAGCAATTTCTCTTCCAGAGGTGGCTGGTGCATCTCGGCCCGGTAGCCCAGCCGGTTCATTTTCGCGACGGCATTACGGGCATTCTTGAAGGCGCTGCCGGCCAGGCTAAAGGATTCGAGATCCACGATGGCCTCGCGGCCCATGCAGAGGGTATCGAAATCGGCGGCACGGTAGGAGTCGAGCTGATCAGGCAGAACCGATACAAAAGCCGGCGACCAGTCATTGCAGGTGCAAAAGTACCGGAAGGTGCGGATGGCTTCGAGGCAATCCGCGGGCGGACCGATGGGGTCGCCCAGCGCGATGACGCCGCGCCCGCGGGCAGCGTAGGCGATGACAGAACCGCCCGGGCTGAAGAAGTAGGATTTATCCTCGAACAAGGCCGGCCGGGCCAGCGAGGTGCGGCCGTAAGCTGCGACGATCCGGGCAGCGCGGGCGCGCTCATCGGCGGTAGCGGGTTGGCGGACCAGCACGGGGCTGATCAGCTTGAGCAGAGCATAACTGCCGGTGGCGGCCCCGACCAGGTAAATGGAAAAAACAAAATAGCGACCGAAGCCGGTGACCGGCAGCAGGCTGGGATTGTTGAAGGTGGTGAACATGACCATGGTCTGTTGGAGCGCCCCCCAGAAGCCGAAATGGATCTTGAAATGCCGGTCGAGCAGGTCCAAGCCAATGGTCCCGTATGCCAGGGTGAAGCCGAAGGCCCAGGCGAGCACGACCAGGCCCTGGCGGACGGATGGGCGGTCCGAATCGGCATGGTAGCTAGGCCGCAGGATCACCAGGAAGACGATGAGCAAGGCGTCCAAACTGGCCTCTTCATAATCCAAGCCCTTGACCAGGTTCATGGCGATGGAGCCTACCAGGATCAGGACGGTCAGCAGCCAGGCGGTACGCTTGCGCCGCCAGAGAGAGCCAGCTAGCAACAAGAGCGCGAAACCGGCCAGGGCAGCCGCCAGGCGCGTGCCGTGCAACACTTCCATGGGAAAGATATCCCGGATGATGACCATGCGACTGTGCACGGCCGGGATGATGGCCGAAAAAAGATTGACAACCCCCATGATGGCGGTCAGCAGGGCTACAATCCGGACCCCCCAGATTTCAATGGATGGGCGGGCTTTGATCAATGGTGCAATTTGTACCTGGTCCAATAGTCCTCCAAGGTGAAATGATACTCCATTTTTAACCAGGGCTGATTAGAATCAGGTGAATGGATACCGTGATAAACCCTAGAAGCAGGGAGAAAAGAGAGAAAAAATGTAAAACTTAAGAAGGAGAGTGTAGAGAGCGATAGATAGGAAAGGAAAAACAAAAAAAGAGAGAAGAGAACAGAGATTAGAGAGCGGAGAGCAGGTAATAAGGTAATCAGTGATTAGGAAGAAGGAAAAAGGGATAAGGGATAGGGAAGAAGTTACGAATGTCGGGTTACAGGTAATGAATTACGAACAACGATTACAAATTGCGCCTCACGAAAAATAAAAGCCGTTTTACGGACTACTTTTTATTTTCCTTCCCCAGCATCAGCCGGGCGGCACGGCGGCCGATCTCGACGGCAAAATTGGTGCCGCGGTCCCAGGGGTAGACCTGGCTCATCGAAGCGAAGAATATCCCCTCAATGGGAGTTTGGATGGCGGGGATGTTCTTCGAATGGTCCACGAACGGCACAGGCTGGGCGTAAGGGGTGCGGTACAGCCAGGACTTCTTGACCCAAGCCCGTTCGAACTTGGGGTTAAACTTGGTCAGGGCGGGCAGGAAACGCTCGAGCAGTTCTTCCTTGGAGAGGCGGAAATACTCGTGCTCCGGCTCGAGGTAATCGCCCATATAGACGATATGGTCGCCGCCGAAATGTTGCGGCGAGAGGTAGTTGGTGTGCTCGACCAGCGCCAGGAAGGGGTAACCGGCGCTCTTGGGCAGGTTAAACCAGTAATAGCCTTCCTCGGAGAGCTGGTGCGTGAGCGCCAGTGTGATGACCACTGCGCCCATGGATTTCATGCTGCGCAATCCGTGCAGGTATGCTTCGGGCAGAGATGGCACCAGCCGGGCGATGGCTTCGGGCGAGAGCGTGACCAGGACCTGGTCGTACAGTTCATCTTTTTCGCCGTGGACCGTCACCCCAGCCGAACCGGCCTGGCGCCCGATCAGCGTGACGGGCGTCTGCAGGCGGATCTGCACGCCCATTTCCGTGAGTTTGCGGGCGAACATATCGGCAAAATTCTGGAAACCGCCCTCGAAGGTGCCCAGGCGGGTGGTGCGCGATTTGAGGCGTGCCCACATCCAGGCCATGTTGACCTGCTGGAAATAGCGCTCGCCGAACTTGCCGACGACCAGCGGCTGCCACATCAGCTCGTAAACCTGGGTACCGGCCCACTTTCGCAGCCAGGCATCCACGGTGGTATGTTCCAAAGCCTGCCAGTTATTGGTGAGGCGCAGGTACAGCCCGACCAGCCCGAAGTGGAGCTTGTTGAGGCCGAAACCCAGCCCGGGAAATAAAAGGGCCTTGATAATCGAATCGAAGGGATAGAATTTGCCCTGGTGGTACATGACCGTCAGCGGGCGAGGGAACAGGACTTTATCCGACCAGCCGAGTTCTTCGATCAGGCCAAGCATGTATTTGTCGCTCGCAAACCAGTGGTGGTAGAACTTCTCGACCGACCAGTCCCATCCGGGCTCTTTGAAGCCGCTGGCCAGCCCGCCGACGTAATCGGCGGCCTCGTAGATGGTGACATCCTGACCTGTGCGGCGCAAATCCCAGGCCGCCGCCATACCGCCGAAACCCGCTCCGATGATCGCGATCTTAGACATAATTTTCTGTATCATCCTTTGTTATTTATTGATAAACTCAGCCGGTGCAATGGCTGTCTCGGGAAAATGAGCCAATATTTGCCGGTCCAAGGTGACCAGTTTCAGGCCCAGTTCTTTTGCCAGGGCGACAAATTCGCATTCATAAGCGGTACAACTACTTGCCAGGGTGAGTTCCAGCACACGCCATGGTGAAATAGAAATTTCACTACCAGCCATGGTAATAAGCGCAGCCTCCATGATTTGCGTGGCCTGATCAAGATTGATACTCTTTCTGTGCAAACAGCCGGCCAGCACGTTCAAAAATTCACTGCGCCAGAGAGGCGGCGAACACCAAGAAGCGTCTTTTTTAAGGATTTCCAAAACCTGCCTGGTCGATTCACTGGTCAGATGAAGTGGAACAATAATGTTTGTGTCTACAACAATCATGGCCTGCCCTCATTCTTCAACCGTGTGAGCTCATCATCAGAGATAACATAATGGGCGGTCAGATCGCGGATGCGACGGGTCCGCTCAAGCGTCTCGGCCACATCAATCGGTTGAATCATTACAGTTTGTTCCAGGATGGTGATCAATTCATTATTTATACTGCGATGATTCGCTTTTGCACGTTCCTTTACGCGTTCATATAACGGTGCAGGAATATTCTTAACTGTGATAGCAACCATATATACCTCCATAATGAAACCATAACATAACCATAATGGTACCATTATGGAATAATTCTGGATTCTTGTCAAGTGAAATGGTACAATAGCATCCATGACAAAACAAACCATTTTAGCCGTCCTGGCCCACCCGGACGACGAATCTTTCGGAATGGGGGGCAGCCTGGCGCTGTATGCGAGCCGCGGCGCGGAGGTTTACCTGGTATGCGCCACACGCGGCGAGGTGGGCGAAGTGTCGGCGGAATTGTTGAAAGGCTTCCACTCCATCGGCGAATTAAGGGAATCCGAACTGCGCTGCGCGGCGGGGATCCTGGGGTTGAAAGAGGTTTTCTTCCTGGATTACCGCGATTCAGGCATGCCGGGCTCGCCCGACAACCAGCATCCGCAAGCTCTGGCGGCCCAGCCGTTGGATGATGTGGCTGCGAATGTGGTCTGCTACATCCGGGAATTAAAACCGCAGGTGGTGCTGACCTTCGATCCGATCGGCGGGTACCGGCACCCGGACCATATTGCGATCCAGCGCGCTACGGTGCGGGCGTTCGAGCAGGCCGCCAACCCGGCTTTCGCACCGGGCAGTCAGCCGCCCTTTGCGCCGGAGCGCCTGTACTTCCATATCTTCCCGAAAGGGGTTTTGAAGCTGGGTATGAAAATCCTGCCGCTGCTCGGCAAGGACCCACATAAATTCGGCACCAACGGCGATATCGACATGGCCGCGATCGCGGAGGTGGAATTCCCGACGAATGCCCGGATCAACATCCACGCGGTGGTCAAGAAAAAAGAGCAGGCGGGAGCCTGTCACGCCAGCCAGGGCGGGGGGCGGATGGGCGGGGGGGTTGTGAGCTTTTTCATGCGGCTGTTCAGCGGCAGCGAAGCCTTTATGCGGGCTTATCCGCCGGTTGAGCCGGGGGAAAAAGTGGCTAAGGACCTGTTCGCTTGAACTCGAATTAAATACGATTTCCAACCACGGTAATCTTCGTTGCCGGACTGGCCTGCTATTAAGAGCGGAGCAAGCCGGCAATTTATAAAGAATCCCGCTGAATACCCCGCTGCTTGCTGCGGGGATGAAAGCGGGCAGCCCGAAGGGCTGATAAAATAGATGTATGAAGGCAAGTGCCCATGCGGTTTACGATTTGAAATA
>JBEKCT010000047.1:0-25245 GCA_050014715.1 Anaerolineales bacterium
GACCTGGCGTTTACGAAACGTCTGCTCTACCGACTGAGCTATGGTGGCGATTCGTCGAGCGGCGGGATTATACCAGTATTTTTTATTATCAGGCAAGTTTAAGACTTTGCGATTATACTCACTGATATGAATGTGGCAATGTTATCCTACCACACCTGCCCGCTGGCAACGCTGGGTGGAAAAGACACCGGCGGAATGAATGTCTATGTACGCGACCTAACGCGTGAGTTAGGGCGGCTGGGCGTCCACGTGGATGTGTTTACGCGCTCGCAGGACGAGCATGTGCCGCATGTGCTGCACGATCTGGGGTTTGGCAACCGCGTGGTACACGTTCCGGCCGGCCCCGAGATACCTTGTCCAAAGCGGGAACTAGCGGGTTATGTCCCCCAATTCGTCGAGGGGATAAAGCAATTTACCAAAGAAAAAGATATTCATTATGACCTTCTCCACAGCCATTATTGGATGTCGGGCTTAGCTGCTGAAGCGCTTTCAAATGCTTGGGGCGGAACTCCCATCGTCCAGATGTTTCATACCCTGGGAGAGATGAAGAACCGGGTGGCCCAGAGTGAGGCAGAACGAGAAGGCGCCTACCGGCTGGAAGGCGAACGGCATGTTATGGAACGGGTTAACCGGGTAATCGCGGCCACCCCAGCGGAACAGGCCCAACTAGAATGGCTTTACAAGGCCGATATGCGCAAAGTGACCGTAGTGCCACCTGGTGTGGATTTGGGCCATTTCTATCACATTCCGGTGGATGAAGCCCGCCAATTCATCGGCCTGGCGCCGAATGCCCGTATGATCCTTTTCGTCGGCCGAATCGAGCCACTCAAGGGACTTGATACACTAATTAAAGCGGTGGCCTGTCTGCGTGTTCATGATCTTTCCGAACCGGTGCACCTGGCTGTCATTGGTGGCGATCCGGATGCCGCACCTGAAGAAATGTCGGCCGAAATGGCGCGCATCCAAAAAATGTGTGATGACCTGACAGTGGGAAAGATGGTAGCTTTTCTGGGCAAACGCAGCCAGGATACCCTACCATATTACTACTCGGCAGCGGAAGTGGTGGTGATGCCATCACACTATGAATCGTTTGGAATGGTGGCACTGGAAGCCATGGCTTGTGGAACACCAGTCATAGCCAGCCAGGTGGGCGGGCTGGCTTACCTGGTTCAGGACGGCGTGACCGGTTATCATGTTCCAGATGGCGATGATGGAATTTTATGCGAAAAATTATCGGCGTTGCTGGGAGATCTGGCGTTGCGACAGAGATTGGGACGTAATGCGGCAGAATATGCGCAGAAATATGCCTGGGATAAAATTGCGCGTCAGATTGTAGGGGTCTATACTGACGTGATCAGTTCCTCCGTTCCATTAAATTCCTTGCAAAAGGTCCTCTAACCTATCCGCCACCCGGCCGGCAGTGAGGCCATCCCAAAGAGGGATCGGCTGCCCAGGTTTATATTGACCGGCAAGCACCTGCTCGAATACTCGCCGGATGAGGTTTTCGTCATTGCCCACGATGGTAGAAGTGCCCAACTCCACAGTAACGGGCCGCTCGGTGTTCTTTCGCAATGTCAGGCATGGAATGCCCAGGTAACTGGTTTCTTCCTGGATGCCACCCGAGTCGGTCAGGATAAGTTTGGCCTGCTTTTGCAAGCAGAGCGAATCCAGGTAATCCACCGGCTCGACCAGACGAAAATTGGAGGGTGGCGTATATCCGATTGATTCAATCTGCTTCTTCGTGCGGGGGTGGACGGGGAAAATAAACGGGATTTTTCGAGAGAGATCTGCAAACAGAGCAAGCAACCGAGAAAGTGTCCCAGGATCATCAACGTTGGATGGGCGGTGAAGGGTGAGCAACGCATATTGTCCCGGCTCGACCCCCAGGTGAAAGGCGCTCTGACGTTTCAGTGCCTTTGGCAGCATCCGGACAAGTGAATCGATCATGATATTCCCCACCAAGTGTGTTTTTTTCTCAGGAATGCCTTCCTGTTTCAAGTGCAACATCCCGGATGCTTCTGAAACAAGCAGGAGATCCGAAAGTGCATCCGTGACCAGCCGGTTGATCTCCTCCGGCATGCTGCGGTCAAAGCTGCGTAAGCCGGCCTCCACGTGTACAACAGGAATCTGGCGCTTGGCAGCTGCCAGGGAACAGGCCAGGGTGCTGTTCACGTCGCCGAATACAATTACTGTGCTTGGGGGCTTTTCTTGGAGCAGTTCATCGAAGCGCTCCAGAATCCGGGCGGTCTGGTAGCTCTGCGTGCCCGAACCAACTTCCAGGTTGATATCCGGTTCGGGGATGTTCAGCACATCAAAGAACGTCTGCGACATGGCATGATCGTAGTGCTGCCCAGTGTGGATAATCTGGAATGGCACACTCGGGCGGGATTGCAATTCCCACACCAGCGGGGCCAGTTTGATGAAGTTGGGGCGTGCACCGGCGACCAGATAGATCAATTTTGTCATAACGAAATTAAGCCCTTTCGAGTAACCGATCAATCTCGTTCATCTGTTCTTTCTTGAGAGGACCGAATTGCATGGCACCGGCATTTTCCTGTACCTGCGTAGCTGTGTGGAAACCCGGGATGGGCAGGGTCTTTTCGCTGCGTGCCCAATTCCAGGCCAGTGCGCCCTGCGCCAGAGTGCGCCCATGGCTGGTCAGAATTTCACGAATGGAATCACGCTTGGCAGCCCATTCTGGGTTGGGTAGGCCATTCTTAAAATACTTCATCCAATCCGGACTTTTTTCACCGCGTACATCATCGACGGAAACTTTAATTCTGCCACCGTATTTATCGGTTAATAGCCCCATTGCCAAAGGTCCACGGTTAAGGGCGGCCAAATCATATTTTTCACATAATGCAAGCATGAGCGGGTTATCATCCAAAACATTGAGTTGCAATTGTACTGCACTGCAATGGGGTCCCCCGGCAAAAACCTCGGCCCGCTCGGGGAAGTCCGTGCTCCAGCCGTAGGCGCGGATCTTGCCTGTGCTGACGAGGCCTTCAAGTGTTTCACGGACCGGAGTGGCTTGTCCTGCGGGGTAACCATTATCATGAAACTGGTACAGGTCGATGTAATCCATGTTCAGGCGGCGAAGAGAGTCTTCACAGGCTTTGCGGATACCTTCCGGTGTGGTATCACTGCCGGTGATCTGGCGAGTGGTTTCATCAAAAACCGCATTGAACTTGGTGGCAATCACAACCTGGGCGCGGCGACCTGCGAAGGCGCGCGCAAGAACCCGTTCGCTATGACCGGCGCCATACACATTGGCAGTATCGAAAAAATTGACCCCCATATCCAAGGCCTTGTGGATGGCGCGGATGGATTCTTCATCATCCACTTCTCCCCAGCCATTCGGAGTACTACCAGCCCAGAAAGGCCCACCAATAGCCCAGCATCCCATTCCCAAGGCGCTGACTTCAATACCCGAACGACCGAGTATTCGTTTCATAGATTTTCATCGCTCCAACAGTTTCTTAATGCCTTCCAGAACCATTTTCCAGTTCTGGCTGGAGTGATTGGCTTCATCCTGGTTGGCGTTGTTGTCCTGGGTTATCGTCAATCGTATCGCAGATCCTTCAGGCGACAAATCATAGCGTACGGTTTTGTAGTTCTCGGGGATATCCGGCAGGCCTTCCAGGGAACTCCAAAAAGTCGAGACCAGCAGCCTGCCCGGCTCAACTTGTATAACCATTCCCTTATCCTGGTAAGACTTACCCTGCCACTGTCCTTCATAAATAATTGGACTACCCACCTTCCAATCGGTATTGACGGTAGTGCCGAATAGATATTGCTTGACAAGCTCCGGTTTTGTAAGGGCGTCCCACACCTTTACGCCGGGAGCATTGATAATGATTGTCGCATGGGCGATAAGGGGATTATTGGTTACCATAAGAACTCCTTAGCGAACGCCGAACCGCCCAACGAAAAGTTGGGCGGATGACTTTTTTCCATTCCAATTCCCCTTACTCTTTTAATTTGATAGCAAACAAGGTCGAGCCGTCGATCTCCTGAGTGCGCATCTGAAAGAGATCCTTGTAGCTTGCGATCAGGCGGGAAAGCTGGCGGTGGCCGTAGGTGCGCGGGTCGAAACCGGGATCAAGCTGGTAAAGGGCGTTGCCCATGTGGTCCAAACGGGCCCAGCCATCCTCCTGCTGGGCAATCTCGTAGGCTTGGCGTATGAGCGGCATTGGGTCATTCTCATTCTCCGCTTCCGGAACAGGTGCAGGTGCGGGTGCCGCGATCACGGCAGTTGTAACAGGGGCTGGCGTAGCAGAAGTATTCGAAGGTGAGACTGGTTTTCTAGCTCGGTGGGTCTGCTTTTGTGCGATCGGACGGGCTTGTTTGTGCTCGGCCACCAGGTTGGAGGTGTAAACGAACACGTCGCATGCATTAACGAAGGGTTTGGGAGTCTTTTTCTCCCCAATTCCCATTACGAAAACGCCTGATTCACGGATGCGAGTGGCGAGACGGGTGTAATCGCTATCGCTGGAGACCAGGCAGAACCCATCTACCACATCGGAATGGAGCAGATCCATTGCGTCAATGATCATGGCGCTATCGGTGGCATTCTTGCCAACGGTATAACGGAATTGCTGGACAGGCTGAACCGCGTGAAAGTTCAGCACGTCCTTCCATGAATTCATGCTGGAGGTGGTCCAATCGCCATATATGCGGCGGACGGTAACCAAGCCGTATTTACCGGCTTCAACCAATGTTTGCGGCAGGAGGTTGGCCTGGGCGTTATCGCCGTCGATGAGGATGGCGATCTTGTGCCTTGCGGAAAGCTGTTCATCTGGCATAGTTTTTTCTTCCTTTACCGAGGTTACACGGTAATAAAGGCTTGATATGCACCCATTATAAGCGCTTTCCAGCTGGCAGATGGGTTCGATCATTTATTTTAGAGATTCTACCGAGGTGGGGCTGCCCGTCAGTCTGATGAGCCAGGAACGGGACTTGGCCGGACAATAGTGTAGCAGGTTGTGGACCATAACCGGGGAAGTATTGATGTTTAAATGGCGCCAATGGATTTGGAGTAAAATTCACAGTCCGGTTCCCGGCTACACAACCATAGGAGACCGATTAATCGATCCCCTGTTTTCAGCGCCCCCGGAGAGGCTCGAACTCTCAACCACTGGATTCGAAGTCCATTACTCTATCCATTGAGCTACGGGGGCAGAGCGAAAATTATACTCGAATTTCGCTACTTGCTCCATTCCAGAACGCATGTTATAATCTCGCCCCGCGCCACAAGGCGAAGAAATTTTTCTGAGGAAGATAAATCATGGTTGACTTGAATAAGAACTTCAATACCACCAAGAATGAGAACATCCCCGAACTGAAGTCAGGTGACCAGGTGAGCGTGCACGTTCGTATTAAAGAAGGCGACCGCGAGCGTATCCAGGAGTTCAAAGGCACAGTCATCCGTCTGCGCAAGGGTGGCAATAATGCCAATTTCACCGTTCGCCGGACTGCTTCCAACGGTATTGGAGTAGAGCGTACTTTCCTGCTACTCTCGCCCCGGATCGATAAAGTGGTAGTCGAGCGCCATACGCATGTCCGCCGGGCGCAGTTATATTTCCTGCGTGGGCTGACAGGTAAAAAGGCACATCTCAAACAGAAGTTCGAGTAGAAAAAAATCGCTTGCTATAAAAGGGTGCAGATTCCTTACTGCGCCCTTTTATGTTTTGTGAGGAGCACGAATGTCCACCCCGATAATTGGTCTGACGACCTCTAACGGCGAAAATAAATATGGTCATCCAATTGTTACTTTATTGCAGCAATATATTGTTGCAATTGGTGAGGCGGGAGGTGTGCCTGTATTGATCCCATCGGGGATAAACATTGAATCTGTTAAGTCTTTAATTAAAAGAGTGGATGGCATTTTATTTACTGGTGGTGGTGATATTGCGATCGATCGTTTCGATGGAGAACCCCATCTCCGTGTTGAAGGAGTTGACCCGGATCGGGATACAGTTGAATTTGCTTTAGTGCAGGCATTAACAGAATCCGGCAAACCCCTCTTTGGCATTTGTAGAGGCTTTCAGATAATTAACGTTGCCTTGGGCGGGACGCTTTATACACATATTGAGGACCAGTTGCCTGGCGCAATCAAACATGATTATGATTCCGGTTCACATCGCCAATTTCTTGCCCATACGATTCGTTTGGAAAAAAGCTCGTCCCTGGCAGAGATTCTTGTCGAATCCGAAATGGCCGTTAACAGCCTGCACCACCAGGGAGTGAAAGATCTCGCCCCGACGTTAAGACCAACAGCGTATGCTCCTGATGGACTTGTGGAAGGATTGGAGCTTATGGGCCATCCTTTCGCGCTGGCAGTCCAATGGCATCCAGAATGGTTGTTGGACCAGCAAGTTTCAAGGAGGTTGTTTAGAGCTTTTATTGAGGCAGCCAGGGAAGGGTAGGAATATGGTTTCGAGCCATTCGCCTATAGGCATCTTCGACTCGGGTGTGGGTGGATTATCCGTGCTCAAGGAGATCCGCCTTCAAATACCGACTGAATCCGTGCTTTATTTTGCTGACCAGGGGCATGTGCCATATGGATCACGCGGCCTTGATGAAGTACGGATGTTTTCCGAGCAGATCACCCGTTTTTTATTACGACTAGGTGCTAAGCTGATTATAGTGGCATGTAACACGGCGTCTGCAGCTGCGCTACACCACTTAAGACTGACCTTTCCAGAAACCTCGTTCGTAGGCATGGAACCGGCGGTGAAACCAGCTGCCGAGTCCACTCAAAGCCGTGTGGTGGGTGTTTTGGCGACCCCGGCTACCTTCCAGGGAGCCCTGTACGCATCTGTGGTTGAGCGATTCGCCAGCGGAGTAACCATTCTTCAAAACACCTGTTCAGGATTGGTGGGGCAGATTGAAAACGGAGAATTGGATTCCCGTGTTACCCAGGAAATCCTTGAAAAAGCATTACACCCGATGTTGGAGCAGGGAATAGATACAGTCGTCCTTGGTTGCACCCATTACCCATTTGTTATTCCATTAATTAAGCAGATTGTCGGCCCGGGAGTGAGGGTGGTAGACCCAGCTCCAGCAGTGGCTCGGCAAACGTCCCGTCTGTTGGAAATGGCAGGACTAAGAAGTCACGGTTATCAAACAGGTGTTTTGCGTTTTTTTACCAGCGGAGAGGCGAAAAGACTATCTCTGCACCTGCCAACATTGCTCGGAGAAACAGGCAAAATCCAGCAGATTGTTTGGAGGGGGAATGAAATCCATTCAACTGATAGTTGCTAAAGGATTTATCGTCAAGTTGAGGAGAATTTGCTTTTGTTCCACGCTCTCTCCTGATTTGATGCGCAGGCGTGTAATAATCCCGGCAGAAGGGGCGCGTAACTCGTTTTGCATTTTCATTGATTCCAGGATTACCAGAATCTGACCCTTTTCCACCAGCTGGCCTTCGGTTGCCTGGACTGATATAACCAACCCAGGCATGGGTGCTTTAAGTATGAATTCTGAACCTGACCGTGCGGTGCCCTGGAAAGCTGTTTTCAGGCGTTTTTCACGTTCATCTTCCACGTGAACCTGGTAGAACTGCCCGAATAAGAGAACCTGCCAGCCTGCCTCATCTGGATAAACATATCCCTCAAAAGACTCTCCATTAACAATGAGGGAGTAGAGCGGTTCACCGCTGACAGCCGCCAGGTCCACTTCGAGTATATTTTCTCCAAAGCGGATGTGGTGCTCATCCAGGATTTCAACCGGGAATTCCAGACCATCAACTTCAGCTATATATTTCATTTTTCAAGTTTATCGCGGCGACCAGCCCATTTCCAATTTGATTTATGATCGCTGTCAGGATACTTCTGGGCTTTCCGTTCGTTTTGTCCGTGTGCCACCAGGCTGGCCATCAAGGCGGCGATATCCAGGTAGAGTTCACGATTTTCGGCTGCATCAAGCCTGGTGAATTGGTCCTCCACGAAACGTGTATTGTAGTTGCCGGTGATGAATGGATATGTGCTCATCATTGTCTGGTGAAATGGAATATTTGTCCGAACCCCGACGATGCGATATTCTTCCAACGCACGTCGCATTCTGACAATTGCCTGAGGGCGTGTTTCTCCCCAAACCACCAGTTTGGAAATAAGCGGGTCATAATAAGTCGAAATCTCAAAACCGACATATACACCGGTATCTATCCGAACCCCGGGGCCGGTTGGTACCTGCATTAACGAAATACGTCCCGTTGAGGGAAGGAAATCATTATACGGATCTTCGGCATTGATTCGGCACTCAATGGCTGCTCCGTGTCGCTGAATATCCTCCTGGCGGCGGCTCAAATGCCGACCATCGGCGACCCGGATTTGTTCAGCCACGATATCGATTCCAGTGACTGCCTCCGTGACCGGATGCTCGACCTGTAAACGAGTATTCATTTCGAGGAAATAAAAATTCTGATCCTTATCGACCAGAAATTCAATGGTACCGGCATTGGCATAATCCACTGCACGGGCTGCCTGGATGGCAACAGCTCCCATGCACTGGCGTAAATCTTCATTACCGGCGAGAAACGGAGAAGGGGATTCCTCAATGAGTTTTTGATGACGTCGCTGGATTGAGCATTCACGCTCTCCCAGATGAATGACATCTCCATACTGGTCGGCCATGATCTGATACTCGATATGGCGGGCGGCCTCAATGGTTTTTTCCAGATAGATATTCCCATCCCCAAATGCGGATTCGGCCTCCCGGTGTGCAGATTGAATCAGTTCAGGCATTTCCTGCAAGTTCCTAACTTCGCGCATGCCTTTTCCACCGCCCCCGGCGGCAGCCTTGATAAGAAGAGGAAAGCCAATACCAGGGGCAATTGCCAATAATTCATCATCCTGAAGCGGTCCTGCGCTTTCCGTTCCGGGAACTATCCGCACGCCTGCTTTTGCAACGGTCGTGCGCGCGATGGCTTTATCGCCCATGGCGGCAATTGCCGAAGGGCGAGGGCCGATGAAGACCAATCCGGCATCCGCACAAGCAGCCGCAAAGTCAGCTCGTTCGGCCAGAAAGCCGTAGCCGGGGTGGATCGCATCCACCCCACATTTACGAGCAATATCTATGATCCGGTCGCCGCGCAGGTAGGAATCGCGCGCCTGGGATGGCCCGAGAAGATAGGCCTCATCCGCATATCTGACGTGCATGGCATGCCGGTCAGCTTCGGAATAAACGGCAACAGTCTTGATGCCAAGTTCACGGCAGGCGCGCTGGATCCGGACAGCAATCTCGCCACGATTGGCGATCAGTAGTTTTTTGAACATGCTAAATCTGGGGTATGACGGTTAACTTTTTTTCGCCAACAAATTCAGAGAAAAATCTAATTTGAAGATTGAGTTGTTCAGCGAAAAGTTGTTGTCCAGTGGATGTAAAAAGTGGATTCTCCTCACGATACCGTTCCAGACGAGATATGCGTTCACTTAGTTTACCCGCCAGCTTTTCATAATCTTTTATGTCGGGAAAACACCATTGAAGAATCCGGTATGGTCCAAACCGGTCGACATTATCAGCGTCGCTGATAATCTTTGCTTCGAGGGTATTTGGGTGATCTTCATCCACATGCGAAGCGATCGAATAACAGATGTTCTTTATTCGTCTAGAGCTATAGCCAAGGCTTTCCAATAAGGGTTGGGATATTATCGCGCCAATCCTGCCATGTTCCCGGTTGTTTTCGGCGGTAGTATCGAACCACGCGATATCATGCAGCAGGCAGGCTGCAATAACCGATTCCACCTCCACCCCTTCATTCTCGGCTATTACCTTGCCGAATTGTGCCACGCGAAGCGTATGCTGCCAGCGATAATTTGCGCCCGCCAGATAGAGTTTGAGGTTGTCTTTATCTTTTTTGGAGCGCTTCTGGTAGCTTTCTTGCAAATAGGACTGAGTAAAATCAGCGATTCTTTGAATGCGTGCGGTGGTTTTGTTATTCATCATTTTATTTTCCTGGACGCTGGCAATTCGCAATTACAAAGGGATGTTCGCGTGTTTCTTTAGTGGGTTGGAATCGCGTTTATTCTTGAGCATTTCCAGAGCATTGATCAATCTTGGACGAGTCTCGCAAGGTTCGATGATGTCATCCAGATATCCACGCTCGGCGGCCACATAAGGATTGGCAAATTTCTCGCGATATTCAGTTATCAGTTCCTTTTTACGTTGGGCGGGGTCGTCAGCTTTTTCCATTTCCTTGCGCATGACAATGCTGACAGCCCCATCAGGACCCATGACGGCAATCTCGGCACTTGGCCAGGCCAAGTTCACATCGCCACGTAAATGTTTGCTGGACATGACAATATATGCCCCGCCGTACGCTTTGCGCAATACCACGGTCACTTTGGGGACCGTCGCTTCGCAATATGCGTGTAATAATTTTGCTCCAGAACGGATGATACCACCATGTTCCTGCTGCGTGCCAGGCATAAAGCCGGGTACATCCACAAATGTGATAACCGGGAGATTGAAAGAATCGCAGAAACGGACAAAGCGGGCGGCTTTTTCGCTGGCGTCAATATCAAGAACCCCCGCCAATACCTGTGGCTGGTTTGCCACAAGCCCAACCGAATGACCGCCTAAACGGGCAAACCCAATTACAATATTCTGGGCGAAAACCTCCTGAATTTCGTAAAATTCGCCATTATCAACCACTCGATGAATAACTTCCTTCACATCGTAAGGTTTCCCTGGATCGTCTGGAATAATGGAATTGAGAGATTCATCTGTGCGAAGTGGGTCATCATCGTTTGGCAGGAAGGGTGGATCTTCCATATTATTCTGTGGCAGGTAGCCAAGCATTTTTCGGATGAGATACATCACATCTGCTTCGCTCTCGGCAATTAAGTGGCAGACGCCAGATTTTTCGGCATGAACATCTGCGCCGCCCAGTTCGTTGGCTGTTACTTCTTCATGGGTGACTGCCTTAACAACGTCCGGCCCGGTCACAAACATATTCGATGTACCGCGTACCATGAAAACGAAATCAGTCAGGGCTGGTGAATAAACTGCGCCACCCGCACAAGGTCCGAGAATGGCCGATATCTGTGGAATGACACCGGAGGCTAAAGTGTTGCGCAGAAATATTTCCGCGTAGCCCGCCAGGGATACAACACCTTCCTGAATGCGTGCTCCTCCAGAATCATTCAACCCAATCACCGGGGCACCATTCTTGAGCGCTTGATCAAGGATTTTGCAAATTTTGCCAGCATGCACTTCTCCCAAGCTACCACCAAGAACAGTGAAATCTTGCGAAAACACATATACCAGTCGCCCATCGATCGTGCCCCAGCCTGTTACAACGCTGTCTCCTGGATATTTTTGTTTTTCCAAACCGAAATCTTTAGTGCGATGGACAACGAATGGATCGGTCTCATGGAAAGATCCTTTATCGAGTAATAGGTCGAGGCGTTCCCGCGCGCTTAATTTTCCCTTTTGATGCTGCGTCTCGGTCCGTTCAGGGCCACCACCTAGACGGGTGCTGGCTTTGCGGTCACGTAATTGTTGGATTTTGGGGTTTTCGCTCATAACCATCTCTCTTAGAATATCGCCTTGTCTTATGTGACATCATAAGCATAAGAATTATAAGCAACAAAGCAAAGTTAACCACCAGCACAAACGACCAATTGGTATGCGGTGTTTGTATGACCAGCCGGTCGAACCAATACCAGATGTTATATCCACTTATACCGCCCAGCGCGGCTGTCCACCCCCAGGTTTTTCCCAGCCAAAGCCCCAAGAAAAGCACCAGCCCTATAAGCATCCAGATGCCACCACTGATGGCAATATAAAGCGGGCGCGCATCATATTTTTCCAACGTTTTCCAAAAGAAAACTGCCTCCCCAAGGCGCAGGCCATTCCAGGTTGCCACAGTCAATACAACCATTGCCAAAATAAATATTCGAAGGGGACGTTTGGCTACCTTGGAAGAGGTCATGTTGGTGGAATTAGATATGCGTAGTAGAGAACTTCTTGTTTGAATCGTCTTTGAACCGATTCCCATTTTCCGCCAGGATATTTAAGTTGGATATTAGCCAGGTCGGTGCGATTTTTGGGAATGGCGACAATTTTTTTTCCTTTATCTGGACGGAGATGCACCAGAAAAGCGAGCATGAACCCGGCGGCTAATAATGCGATAATCTTTTTGTTCTCAAATAATTCGCGGGCAAGCAAGTACGTGAAGAGAATTGGCAGGGTGCCCTCCAACATGCTAACAACTCGAACCGTCAAAATGGTTTGCCCAAAGATTATCTCAGCCAGCGCAGAGGGAACGAAAGACCAAGAAGACTGCCCTGACCAGCCAGCCCCGAAGAAGTTGGTAACTTTCCCCTTCAGAATTTGGCTTGCTTCCGTTCCTACGGATGCAGACCACGGGAAAGGATGGAGAGTGAGAATATACGCCCGTAAAAATGCGCCGACCAGGATTATGGTTGTCACAACAAGTATTTCTTGTTTATTCTGACTCATCCATTCCTTGATTTGCCCCCATTTTGCAAATTTCCAATGCGTGATCCAAACCATACCAATAATCAGCAACAGGAGACTCCCGAGCCAGGCAATTGAAACCCAATACTCCGATGTGCCTGTGCTTCCCTGATCCGCTAGGGAATATATAACAAAAATCAGAGCATCTATACTTGAAATCCAGAAGAGAACTGGGATGAAATAGGGCTTGAACGCCTGCGCTTCATCATCTCCCAAAGGATATTTCTCATTAAAAAAAGCTGTCAGCAAAAAAAGCAAGATTGCCGTAATGGTTACGACAATACCCGGAACAATTGACGACCGCTTCAACATTAATAATCCGATTAGTATAAGAACTATTGCCAAGAACAAACCGACTATTCGAAGGATGATTGTACGGTGCTTGAACAATTTATTGCTCCCGTCGTCAAAGTTTGCTGTCCCTTTTTGGAAACGCGGAAATTATAGCATGTTTGATTTCATTTATTCTTGCAAAATCGTATATACGGCCAGGGGTGGTACTGCTTTCATAAAGGTCGAATGTAAAGAAATTGTCGCCTCCTGACTCTCACCCCAGGGGGAAAATACGGTCTTCGGGCGCAGACATCCAAAACCCCAATTTTATATCGACCCTGCCTGTGCTAGCATTTCACCTTTCAAATGCTATAATTATTGATGATGGAAATCGACATTTACGTATTATTTTTGTTCTGTTTCCATTGTATTTTCGGCTAAATATTCTTATTTCATCCTTTATGAAATATATTCTGGAAGGTTCCCATGGTTGATTTCGTCGTTCGTTCAGCTACAAGGCAGCAGTTTTCTGAAATCCGCGCTTTGATCCATGGGGTGAATATTAATCCGACGGGACTGGACTGGCGGCGCTTCCTGGTGGCTGTGACGTCAGATAATGCTTTGCTGGGGTGTGGACAAATCAAGCCCCATTTCGATGGATCGCGAGAACTGGCATCCATCGCAGTCAAGGAACATGTGCGCGGCCAGGGTGTTGCCCGGGCAATCATCCAGGAATTGCTGAATCGTGAGACAACGCGTCCGCTTTATTTGATGTGTCGTGCCCGTCTGGAACCGTTGTATGTCAAATTTGGGTTCTGTGCTATAAACCAGGCTGAAATGCCGAGGTATTTTCAACAGATAAGCCGGGCCGAACGAGTATTTAACTCAAAAGCGCCGGCAGAAGACCGGTTAATGGTCATGCGGTTAGAAAGGACTGCGGAATTTATGCCAGGAATTGATTAAAGCAGAGAAAATATAAAGACAATATTGAATATCAACTACGGTGTGTTATTTGGCTTATTGGGGGCTGGAATCATCTGGCTGGCAGTTTCGCCCCCACGCGGTGAAGAAGTCATATTGCTCCCGACCTCCACTCCACAAATGTTGATGGTTTATGTCAGCGGGGCGGTGTCAATACCGGGTGGTGGCTGCCTTGCCGGATGGAAGCCGGATGGAGGCAGCAGTTACTGCGACAGGAGGTCTGCTCCACGGTGCTGAAGCAAATAATATCAATCTGGCAATGCTGGTTACGGACGGCGAACAAATTAATGTCCCGGGGATTGTGGATACGAGCCATGTCAACGCCGGACGGGTAAATATAAACGCGGCTACGGTGGATGAATTGGATGCTTTGCCCGGGATAGGGCCAACGACCGCGCAAAACATTGTGGATCATCGCCTTCAACATGGCCCTTTCCAGGTTATACAAGAGATCCAGAACGTTCCTGGTATTGGCCCTGCCACATTTACAGGGATCCAGGATTATATAAGTGTAGGGCCTTGACATGCCTTTCAATCATTTCAACCTGATTGCCGGTTTCTATGACCGGGCAAGACCATTTAGAATTTCCAAGTTGTTGTTTGAATTGCTTTCCTTATCTCCTGATTACCGCCTGCTGGATGCTGGTGGAGGAACTGGGCGTATATCAATGGTATTGTGCAGCATGGTAAAGGGTGTATTTGTAGCAGATCCTTAGCTTGGTATGAATCACCGGGCAGCTGATAAAGGGCTTCCTACCGTTTGTGCTCAGGCAGAATTTCTCCCTTTTTCATCCGGGAGTTTTGAACGTGTCATTATGGTGGATGCATTGCATCATGTTTTCGATCAGCGCCAAAGTGCATATGAACTTTTCCGCGTCCTTGTCCCTGGTGGGCGAATCGTGATCGTTGAACCTGATATCCATCAGTTTATTGTCAGGGTCATCGCCATTTTTGAGAAGGCACTCCTGATGCGTAGCCATTTTCTCTCCGGAGATAATATTGCGGGCCTTTTTACTGGTCCTGAAGCAAAAACCAGTATGTATTATGAAGGATTTGATGTTACCTCAATTACTGAAAAGGTAACGTGCTTGTAATCTGTGTTTGGTTATTAGGGTGCTACGATCTAGTCGACAAATTTATTCAGCCAAACTTAGAGATAAAAAGCGAAAGAGGAGACTCAAGTGGACAAAAAGAAATCGAAACTCAAAAGAATGGCCGTATGGACAATAGTTATCTTTGCGGCGATATTTGCGAGCGTTTTAGCAGCACTTTGGGTAGCTCTTTTCAATATGGGAAGCGTATCGCCCTCCGGTGCACTTGGGCAGGCGTTTGGTTCAGGCTGGCCAATCTTGTTGATAGACCTGGTCTTGTACGCGGGCGTCTATTTCGGCTTCAGCTACTTTTTGAATCACCAGAAATAGGATTTAAAAATATAAACTGGCCACCAAGAAGGATACGCCAGTTCTTTTTCAATTAATATTGTTATTGAGAGGAGTCTATTAAGTTAAAGCGTAATGACTTTATCGGCCAGTCTTTGTGCTTCAAGTATGTCTCCCATGCCACCGACAATCCCAATTTTTATTTTTTCCGACAGGCCAAAATAGTTCAAGCAGGTTGAACAGACTATCAGCCGTACGCCTCTTCCTTCGAGCAATTGAAGCTTTTCAATGACTGGAGACCCTTCGGTCACCAACCGCACACCTTCGGTATAAAAGCAAATCGCTGACGGAAGATCGTTTTGCTGTTCAAGTAGTTCCAAATACTTACTTATTAAAGCAAGCTGTAAATCCTGTGGGCCTTTGCCCATTCCGTTATTGTTGATGATCAAAACCGTTTCGTTCATGGAAATTATTCCTCTTGATTTGAACCTTCATTATATTCCTTCAGCAATTCATGCGCCTCCCGGGCTTTTTCTTTGGGAATAAAAACCTGGACGCGACCCAACCCATCAACCATGACCGGGAAGGCCGAATGACCGACTGACTCCTGGATTAGTTCCACGTCCACCCCGTTTGCCTCCAGGTAACTTTCAATCAGTTCGGCTTCCAAGCGTCCCTGGACTTCGATTAATCTTTCCCATTTCATTGTATCCATATATGTACCTCAGAACTTTGACCAGTCATTGATTAAAGTGAAAAAAAGGAAGTGATGATAAGGTTGTTTAGGAGAGTTTGACCTATCCAACCAATATTCCCCTTTCCTTTTTTTACTCGTGGAATTCCAAAGGGTCGGCAAAACAAGATTAACCCAACCATTTGGCGGTTGCACGCGGTAATTCGCTTATCGAACCAATCCGTACCGTGCAGTTTGGCAGAGATTCGATAAATAGTTTTCCGTATGCCTTTGTGAGTACTCGCCGGTCCAGAATGACAACCACACCCCGGTCGGACTGGGTTCGGATGAGCCTGCCAAAGCCCTGGCGGAAGCGCAGGATGGCCTCAGGCAGGTGATATTCGTTGAATGGGTCTTCAAAGGTTTCAGCACGCGCCGCCACAAGTGGGTCGGATGGAACTGCAAAAGGTAACTTGACAATGACCAGTACCGAGAGAGCTTGACCTGGAATATCCACGCCTTCCCAGAACGACCTGGTCCCCAAGAGAATGGCCCGATCAGAACTCTTGAAGGATTCAAGCAAGGCATTCGGTGAGGCACCCTCGCCCTGTTCGTAGACATTTATATCCTGCCGGGCCAGCGGACCTTTAATGTTGTTGGCAGTTCGCTTCAGCTGGGCATAGGAAGTAAAAAGAACCAGGGTCCTGCCGTTGCTGGCTGAACAGAGATTAATGAGAGTCCGTTCCAACTGCCCCTGGTACTCATGCGCGTTCGGTTCGGCAATATCATTTGCTATAAATAAAAGGGCGGCCGTCTCGTAATCAAAAGGCGAGCCCAAGGCCAATTCATCGGCTTCATCGGCGGTCAATATATTGCGGATGTAATTGAATTCCCCATGCGTTGTCAGCGTAGCAGAGGTCAAGATGACGCTGCGCTTTTCATGCCAAAGATATTTCTCGACCAAAGGTCCCACCCGGATGGGAGCAGCGTTGAGCGCCAAGCGGTTATTGTTGGGGTTGACTTCCACCCAGTATACGTAATCAGAGGCCGGTTCAAAGATCATCGAGCCAACCATGCTTTCCGCTTCAGTCAGGCGTCTATAAAGGTTGCCAAGGTTTCCAATGATATCTTCCAGTGTTTCCAAACCATCCGAATATAGTTCGGTCGCGCCTTTCTGAATTTCCCCGAGCAGGGCAACCAGCAAAGCCAGTGTCTCGGTTGCGGCACTCCAGGCGATTTCCACTGAATCCCAACCCGGCTGTGTGCGTGTGGCTGGCAGGATACGCTCCTGGAAGGCATAGGTGCTGACCGGTTGGCCTTCGCGTTGAAGCGAAATGAACACGCCCATTCCATCAAAAAAGATTCGCACTTGTTCCTGCAGTCTCCAGACCAGGTCAGTGGCACGTTCGACTTTTTGATTCAAAAGGGCGTAATCAGATGGGCGGATCTGGTCACGCGTCGTAAGGAGAAGAATTCCCAATATGCCGGAACTGGAACCACCTGTTTCCCGAATCAAACGTTCCAGATCAAATTGAGTCAGGCGGAAGGATAAGGAATCAGTGGTAGCGGATTCAAGATGATGACCTTCGTCAATAATGACATGCTCGTAATCCGGCAGAACGCGGTTGCCAACCGCCACATCTGTCAAAAGGAGGGCGTGGTTGACAACCAGAATATGGGCATTCTGTGAAGCCTGTTTGGCTTGGAAAAAAGGACAGGCGCCCCCGGTACGTTCCAGACAAGTCTCGCTGGTGCAGGCATCATCCTCTGCAGAGATGTGAACCCATACTTCCCGCTCGATGGGGCCGGTTAAATTGATCTCGGTGCGATCGCCGCTGGCATTTTGCAGTTGCCAGACCAGCACTTTTGCCAGTACGCGCATTTCATCAGCATTAGCCGGCCCGCGCTTCCTCAAGAGTTCCAAGCGGCGAGGGCAGAGATAGTTGGACCGCCCTTTAAGTACTGCCGCCCGCAGGTTCAGGCCGAGGGCTGTCCGTAAATCTGGGATATCCTTTTTTATCAGTTGATCTTGGAGATTAATCGTATTGGTCGAGATAATTACACGTGTATTGTTCTGTAAAGCAAAAAGAGCGGCAGGGACAAGATACGCGAAAGATTTTCCAACACCGGTACCAGCTTCCACCATCAGGTGCTGCCCGAAGGATAAAGCATTAGCAACCGCTTTCAACATTTCCACCTGCTCCGGACGGTACTCATAACTTTCAAAATAGCGGGCAAAAGGTCCGCCATGTTCCAGAGTGGAAGCGGCTTCTTCCGGGTCGATCGGGAGGGGTTCTTTGGGAACTTGAATGGGGCGGCTTTTTTGCCTTTCCGCATCATCTGATTTAGAGAAACCGGCGGTTGACTCGCCTTTAACTCGTTTGGCTTTGATACCTTCGTGGGAGCGTGCTTGCAATGCCTGCTGGAAAGCCCAGGAACCCGCCCACTCGATGGGTTCACTTTGCCGGACAATTTCAGCCAGCAGATCGAGCGGTAATTCCTTTGCCTGGATTAATAGCCGTTGATATACGCCGTGCGTGGCGCGGGCGTCATCCAATGCGCGATGGGTAGCGGGAAGCGCAACTCCTAACTCTTGGACGAGCGAACCAAGGTTGTACCTGTTGGCGGAGGGCATCAGAACCGCGGCCAACTCATAGGTGTCCAGGCGTTCGTTCAGTTCGAATAGTTTATATTTCTTGAAAAACGAGAGGTCGAATTGGATGTTATGTCCCAGGATAGGGGAATCCCCGATAAAGGCAACCAACCCATCCAATACCTCGCGAATTGAGGGAGCCTGCCGCACCATTTCATCTGAAATACCGGTCAGGCCGCTGACGAAATCAGGGATGTGCCGTCCCGGATTTATAAGGGTGGAAAACTCATCCTCAACCCTGTTACCATCGAATCGGCGAGCCCCAATTTCGAGTATGGCATCCGTCTGAGGGTCGAGGCCGGTTGTTTCGAGGTCCAGAGCGACGATGGAAGGCATAATAGAACAATTGTACTATTATTCTTCTTTTCCGGCTTGTGGAAGAGCAGCGCGGATGGTGGCAAGAGTCAACTCTCCAATGGCTTTCTCCTTGCTTTTCTCCCGTAGAAAATCCTTTAGATCCTTGGGGGTCAGGGCTGGTAAGGGTGCACCCTCCACTTTCAATTCGACTTTGGGATTAGCAAATAATAATGCAGACCTGACTTCCGGAATTTCAGTTCCTTCAGGTAGAACGCGCTTCAGGTAACGTTTGGCCGAATCGATTTCTGCCTCAGATTCCAGGTCAGGGCGTCCGAGGTTTTCCTGGCCGAACAAGCGCATATAGGATTGGAGGAAACCGCCACCTTTTGCCCGCCAGCGTTTTTTATCATAAGCAATAATTCCACCCTGAAAATTAGGCATGATTGTCCAAATGCCAGCCGGGCCGACGAGGAGATGCGCTACTGGAGTGACATAATGATAGATGGTGAATTCCCTGCCCAGGCCTTTAAGGCATTTGTCGACGATTTCGTCCGGGCGCGGTGTATGCCCCCAGCGATTCGTAAAATGAATTCCGATCTGGGACATCAAGAAGCCAACCAGCAATGCAATAAGGGAATATTCGAACTTGGTTGGATATTTAAACGTAATGAAGAGACCAAGCCCGAGAACTACCAATGCGCCCAGGCTGGTATATTGTCCTATTTTCGCGTTACGTTGAACTAACTTGATATTGGTGACGGATTTCATTATTTACCCTACTTTTCTTTTAAGGATTGTTCGATGGCTTTGCGGATAGAGACCAGTACACCGGTATCGACAGCATTTTTAGCGAGGCGGACAGCATTCATGATGGCAATCTCATTCGAACGGCCATGACCAATGAATACCAGACCGTTGACTCCCAATAAGGGTGCCGCCCCTTCTTCTTCAGGGTCGAGCAGCTTCTTGATCTTCCGCAAGGTCGGACGAACCAGTATACCGCCAATCCTGGCTGACAGCGGACCGGCATTGATAAGTTCCTTTACCTTGTCAAGGATAAATTTTGCAATTGCTTCAGAGGATTTCAACATTACATTTCCAGTGAAACCATCCGTAACAGCAACATCCACCATGCCACCAATGACTTCCTTTCCCTCGACATTTCCGAAGAAGTTCAGCCCGGAAGCCTCAAGCAAAGGATAGGCATGCTTCACTAAATCATTCCCTTTTCCAGGCTCTTCACCGTTGGAGAGCAAGCCCACTTTGGGGTTATGCACCCCGCGCACTTTCTCGGCGTAAACACTGCCCATGATGCCGAATTGGAGCAAGTTTTCGGGTTTGCAATCGGGATTGGCGCCCACGTCTAGAACCACACAGGAGCCTGTGGCTGTCGGAAAAACCGGAGCCAGACCGGGCCGATCCACGCCCGGGATCAAACCAAGCCGGAAGAATGCTGTCACCGAAGCCGCGCCAGTATTTCCAGCGGTTACAAAAGCATCCGCCTGGCCGTTTTTAACCAAATCGATCCCCACCGCCATTGAGTTTTTTACATTCAGCCGACGTGCCTTCAGGACGAGTGCCATACCTTTATCTTCCATTGTTAACATTTCCGGGGCATGCACGACGCGTATGGGGAGATTTCCTGGGTTTTGCGCGGTGAGCACCGGTCTGATTTTGTTCTCATCCCCGACAAGTATAATTTCCACGCCATACGCCCGCGCGGCCATTATGGACCCAACCACATCCGGGGTTGGGAATTCATCGCTGCCCATGGCATCAACAACAATACAAGTCATAAATCCTCCAGCGTGTATTCTTCTCAACCAAGAACTCAGGGAAAAGGAAAATCATAATAAAGATCTGGAACACCTTGCTTGACAGGGTATTGAACATGATTATAATACGACCTGCTCAAGCGCTGGTGCTGGAATTGGCAGACAGGCATGGTTGAGGGCCATGTGCCGCAAGGCGTGGGGGTTCAAGTCCCCCCCAATCATGCCAAGTATTGCATAAATTATTTAGTTAGCATATAATCCCCCGCAACCCTTACCCAACTCCAATTTAATTGGAGAAATAACGCCATTCGGAATAATCCAAAGGAGAAGAAGATGAAAATAGCACGAATATTAAGTGTGGTTCTGCTTGCTTCCATGATCCTGGCTGCCTGTGCTCCCAGTGTGAGCTCGACAGCAGGACCTGTCGGCACGCCTGTTGCACAGATCCCGGCAGCTTCCCTGGCCCAGGCCGGCCATCTACTGATCTGCACCGATTTCCCCTATCCTCCCCAGGAGATGTTTGATGAAAACGGAAACCCGGCGGGAATGGATGTAGAAATCGGTAATGAGATCGCAAACCGCTTAGGTTTGAAGGTTCAATATGTAAATAGCGTTTTTGATTCGATCATCCTGGCTGTCACCGGGGGGAAATGTGACATCATCATCTCGGCAATGAATGTCACTGCCGATCGCTCAAAGCAGATCAGCCAGATCCCGTATTTCCAGGCCGGGCAATCCTTCGTGACACTTAAAGGCAACCCGAACAAGATCAACACGCCCATGGACCTTTGTGGTAAATCGGCTGCGGCCGAAAGCGGAACGACGGAAGCTGATTACCTGCAAGGCACCGGTGATTATGCCGGCAAGGGCCTGACCCAGGCTTGCGTTGCGGCTGGCAAACAGCCGATTAACGTCATCGTGGCAGCCAAGGATACGGATGCGCTCCAGCAGCTTCAATCTGGTAAGGTGGTGGTCTACTCCGCTGACTCACCGGTGGCGGCCTACTACACAGTTCAGCACCCGGATCTTTTTGCTCTGGCAGCTGGAGGACAAGTTCTTGAACCAGCCCTTGAAGGAATTGGTGTCCCGTGCGGCACAGCAACAGATTGCACGAATGCACCTCTTTCGCCTGTTGGTGCAGCAGTAAAGGCCGCCTTGGCGAGCATGATGGCGGATGGAACCTATCTAAAGATCCTTACGAAATGGAACCTTGCTACAGGTGCGGTGAAACTTCCGTAATATGACAAGATAAAAGAGGGGATGTCTCAAGGTAGTTCGGAGTCTGGGACATCCCCTCCTATTTTTTTTGAACTTGAAATTAAAATTCTCCAATTGAGGCTACAAAACATCTCCAAATGCTCAACCCCATTAGTATGAGGAAGCATATTGAGAAAATGGGTCGAGGTATGCCATCGGTCTAAGAGGAGCATATGTACCATTTTGATTGGGCATTATTCTGGAAATATTTGTGGCCTGTCACTGCTTTTCAAAACCCACTGGTCCGTTACGGTTTGCTTGTTACGATCGTAGTCAGCATCATCGCTCAGGTGATGGGCGTGATACTTGGGTTATTCGCAGCTTTGGCTAAAATGTCAAAGGCAGCTCCATTGCGTTGGCTGGAAGAGGCTTATATCTGGTTTTTTCGCGGTACTCCCCTTTTAGTGCAGATGGCTCTTCTTTATTATGGGTTGGGGGTTACGCATATTTTTAATTTTCCGGATTGGCACTTTGGCGGTGTCATTACCATAACCGGAGCCATCCAGGCTGGTGTCCTGGCACTCGGGATCAATGAAGGCGCATACATGGCGGAAATCGTCCGGGCCGGAATTGAGGCAGTGGATGCCGGCCAAATGGAAGCCGCCAAATCGCTCGGGATGACTTTTGGGCTGGCTATGCGTCGGATTGTATTGCCTCAGGCCGCCAAAGTCATTATCCCACCTCTGGGCAATGAATTCAACAATATGATGAAGACAACCACTCTAATGACAATTATTTCGGCCGGGGAACTGTTCTACGGGTTTGAACAAATCAATGCTCTTTTGTTTAAGCCATTCGAACTCTACCTGGATGCTTCAATTTATTATCTGGTATTGACGACCATCTGGTCCTTTATCCAGGCCCGCATTGAAGCCGGACTTGGAGAACGAAAGGGCAATGTTAAAACCCCTGGTATGTTCGAACGCCTGGTCGGATCCAGAATTGGAGCGCGCTAATGGCCGAAATAATCAATTCTTCTGCAGCGCCGACAGATAGCTCCGTAATAGTCAAGGCGGAGAAGGTAAATAAATATTTTGGTTCTCTGCACGTCCTAAAAGATATCGATCTCGAAGTGCATAAAAACGAAGTGGTGGTAATCATAGGTCCTTCAGGGTCGGGCAAGAGCACTCTTTTGCGTTGCATTAATCATCTCGAAAAGATCAACAGCGGGCATATCTATGTCAACGGCCGGATGATCGGATATTACGAAAAGAATGGCAAGCTGGTCGAAGAATCCGAGAAAAACATTGCCAGGCAACGGGCGGATATCGGCATGGTTTTCCAGCGGTTTAACCTTTTCCCCCACTTGACTGCCCTGGAAAATATCATAGAAGCCCCATTAAATGTTCGAAAAACCAACCGGGAACAGGCCGAAGAGGATGGTGTGCGGTTGCTGGCAAGAGTCGGCCTGGCAGAGAAACGTGACCAGTATCCAAACCAGCTTTCAGGCGGACAGCAGCAGAGAATAGCAATTGCCCGGGCACTGGCGATGAAACCCAGCCTAATGCTATTCGACGAGCCTACTTCTGCGCTCGACCCGGAAATGATTGGCGAAGTGCTGAATGTCATGGAAGAACTGGCCAAGGAAATCACCATGATTGTAGTGTCCCACGAAATGGGATTTGCGCGTGCAGCTGCCGACCGGATCCTGTTCGTTGACGAAGGGGTTATCATTGAAGATACCACGCCTGAACAACTATTCACTAATCCGCGCGAAGAACGAACCAAGCTATTTCTCAGCAAGATCTTGAATTAGCTTCCCAAAATTCCCTATAATACTTTTGTTCTTCTAATTTTCCGGATAGCGGCAACAGCCGCTATTTCGTTTATAATCGATTCAACCTTTTAATAGATACGTGATCAAAGCTCGGAGGAACATCCTATGAAGTTGGTAACCATTTCACAAATGCATCTTATCGAGCAGGAAGCGGATGGCAGCGGCCTGACTTATGAAAAAATGATGGAAAATGCCGGACACAACTTATCCAAGGAAGTGTTACAGTTGGCCTATGCCCAGGATGACGAGGAGGAAATTCAGGTTCTTGGCCTGGTCGGTCCAGGAAATAACGGCGGCGATACCCTGGTGGCGCTGACACACCTGGCTGAAAAGGGTTGGACAGCACGTGCATATCTCATACACCGGAAGGTGGCTGGTGATACATTAATCAAGCGGCTTGAGGAAGCAAGTGGAGAGGTTTATCCAGCCGACAAGGATGATAATTTCCACCAGTTACAAGCGTTTCTTGAAAGTGCAGATGTCGTTCTAGATGGTGTGCTCGGAACGGGTATTAAGCTGCCACTTAAAGATGAATTTGGAAAGGTTATGGCGGCTGTTCAGGGAATTGTGACTGAGTTGGAATGGCCTCCCTATATTATTGCAGTTGATTGCCCATCCGGAATTGATTGCGACAGCGGTCGGGTGGCTCCGCAGACTGTCCCGGCCGATGCGACTGTTACCATGGCAGCAATCAAGCAGGGCTTATTGAAATTACCAGCTTATGACTTAATCGGGGAGCTGCGTGTAGTTGAAATTGGGCGTTTGGACGATTTGAATTCCTGGCAGGCAATAAATAATGAGGTGGCGGACGAAGGGTTAGCTAAATCGCTATTGCCGTTCCGCCCGACGGATGCACATAAAGGAACTTTCGGTACGGCACTGATTGTTGCCGGATCCATTAATTATACCGGTGCAGCTTTCCTCGCTGGCAAGGCGGCTTACCGTATCGGCGCAGGATTGGTGACCCTGGCCATACCAGCTTCGTTGCACGGCGCGCTGGCAGGTCAATTCCCCGAAGCAACCTGGGTGCTCCTGCCACATGAACTGGGTGTTATTTCTTCAGGCGCAGCGGATGTTTTGAAAAAGAATCTGGATCGGGCAACTGCGCTTCTGGTCGGCCCCGGCCTTGGAATGGAAGATACCACCAAGGATTTCATCACGAATTTGCTCAATATTGCGGAAGATAAGCCCATTCATGGACGATTGGGCTTTGTTCAGGCAGATGCGGAAAAGGCGGTACCCAAGTCTGTGCCTTTACCAGCGATGATCTTTGATGCAGATGGGCTGAAACTTCTTGCCAAGCTGCCTGATTGGCCAAAATTACTGCCAGCTCCGGCAATCCTGACACCTCATCCTGGAGAAATGTCTGTTTTAACCGGTTTGACGACTGAAGAAATCCAGAAAGACCGCTTGACCGTTGCTTGCAAATTTGCCCAGGAGTGGGGACACGTAGTGGTATTAAAAGGAGCCTTTACGGTTATTGCAGCCCCGGATGGAAGAAGCACCACCATTCCGGTGGCGACTCCCGCATTGGCGCGAGCGGGTACGGGGGATGTTTTAGCGGGCTTAATAACTGGACTGCGTGCACCAGGTGTGGATGCTTATGATGCCGCCCGGGCTGGCGCCTGGATCCATGCCCAAGCGGGCTTAACCGCAGCCCGGTTCCAGGGAAGTATGGCTGCAGTAATGGCAGG
>JBEKCT010000048.1:0-20702 GCA_050014715.1 Anaerolineales bacterium
GTTCATCACGTACGGTTTAAATACAGGAGCGGCAGGTTTCCTTTTCATGCCCCTATTGAATCACGGTTCTTTAAAAAAGTGAAGGGCTGTCCAGCACTTTTTGGACAGCCCCATCATTTACTTTTGGGGGTCAAAAAATGAAATGCTGGTATATTCAAAATTAAGAATAGCAAGAAATATTGTTTCGGAAATTCATGCTTCACAAGCCATTATTCAGCCCCCAATCCCATCTACCTCAAGTTACATTTTCCCCGCAGAGGTATATCAGAGGTAAATATTATTTCACGATTCTATGGCTTTTCCTCAGGCGGTATCTTGGGAAATGACTCGCCTATAAAGCGGATGCGTTGAACATTCAACAGTACCGCTTCCAGCTTGAGGATCAGACCCGGGTTGGCATGGAGCGTGACGGTAGCTTCCGTGATAGGGATGAAGGATGCGACTAGGTTGGTTATGGCTTGTCGCAGGTCTAGGGGCCCCTGCACATTCAATTTACCATGGACTGCCATGCTATCCATGGCCACGATTACATCATATTTTTGTTTTGGATACTTGATAAAATGGCGGCCCGAAAGAAACAGCTTTTGAGGTGGCTCGAAGGCCAGCACAATCCCCGACTTGGGGATGATGGAGAAGGGCGTTTTCTCTAGAATCCTGGCGGGGTCTTCCAGGCGTGCTACACTGGCATTGCGCAGCAGGATGGTTGAATCACGCTTGTCATTTATGAAGTCCGACAATCGCTGTTCATGCAGGAAGACCCCACCCGTAATGGTTAAATCCTGCGTAAGCAGAACAATTTGAAAGAGATACCCTGGATCAGTCATGATAAAAGTATGATGTAATTATTAATAATTTTACTGCTACTTTTATGAATTGTCGAACCAGTTTTGCCATTTCCTTCTGGCAGTAAAGAGTCGACGGCGTTCATAGACCTTTTCTGGAGCACTATTTGGTGTTTTCATTCGAAAAAGCAGCTTATCCAGACAAATCAGATGGTATTAATAATTTGTATAGGAGTTTTGTATTCCCGAATGATGACGCATGGCACTACCCGCGTATGTCAGACAACTGCATAATCAAATGAGTGGTATTCTCGCGCTCGTTCGCATCCAATTTCTCAAAAAGGAGACCCAATCGATGCCTGCAAAAGGATGGATTGAAGTCAACGATCTATACTGTAAAGGTTGTGAGTCATGCATCGCAGCCTGTCCTCCGCAAGTAATGTCGCTCAATAAAGACCGCCTGACATCCAAAGGTTATCACCCTGCGCAAGTATTCAAAGATGGCTGCACCGGGTGTGCCATCTGTGCCATCGTCTGCCCGGATGCGGCCATTACGGTCTACCGTGAGGTGACCAAATCCGCCGCCCAGATGGCATCGGCGGGAGGTTAATATGGCACGTGAATTATGGGAAGGTAACCAGGCTATTGCTGAGGCCGCCGTCCGGATTGGACTGGAGGCTTATTTCGGCTATCCGATAACACCGCAAAATGAAATCCTGGAATGGCTGTCGCGCCGCATGCCTGAACTCGGCCGGGCCTTTGTCCAGGCGGAAGCTGAACTGGGCGCAATCAATATGGTCTATGGCGCAGCCTGCACAGGCGCGCGTGTCATGACTTCTTCTTCCAGCCCCGGCATCAGCCTGATGCAGGAGGGCCTGTCTTATATTGCCGGCACGGAAATACCCATGGTACTGGTCAATGTGATGCGCGGCGGGCCGGGCCTGGGCAACATAGCCCCCTCGCAGGGTGACTACAACCAGATCTGCAAGGGCGGCGGCCATGGCGATTACCATCCCATCGTGCTGGCGCCGGCCTCGGTCCAGGAAGCGGTGGATCTATTACCTTTGGCCTTCGACCTGGCGGAGAAATACCGCACGATCGCTTGCCTCCTGCTGGACGGATCGATTGGCCAGATGATGGAACCGGTCGAACTGCCTGCCATGCGCGAGGTCAAGCGCAGGGAATATCCTTGGGCTACCACTGGTGCTGCTGGCCGCCAGCGGCATGTGCTTACCTCCATCTATCTGGAACCCAACGATGAGGAACAGACGAATATCCGCCTGCTCAAGCGTTGGCAGGCAGTCCAGGAAAATGAAATCAGATTCAAGGAATACTATCTGGAAGATGCCGAAGTGATCGTGGTCGGTTTCGGCACAGCCGGTCGGGTGGCACTTTCCGCAGTGCGGGCGGCCCGCGAACTGGGCATCAAAGTCGGTTTGTTCCGGCCGGTGACGGTGGCGCCCTACCCGTATACGCGCGTGGCAGAACTTGCCTCCCAGGCCAAAACATTATTGGTGGTTGAGATGAACGCTGGCCAGATGCTCGAGGATGTCCGCCTGGCTGTGAACGGGCGCACCCCGATTGAGTTTTATGGGCGTCTGGGCGGTGTAGTGCCGTTCCCGGATGAAATCCTGGAAGAGATCAAGCGCGTTGCCCACGAAACTCCCGCAATGGTGGATGACCCGGCGAAAGTCTGGTTGCAACGCATGGAAGATGTGGTGAAGAAATAGAGGTAACAATGGCTACAATGACTCCTGAAAACCTGGTTTACAAACGTCCGCTGGCTTTTACCGAAACACCAACCCATTATTGTCCGGGTTGTACCCATGGCACGGCCCATCGTCTGATTGCCGAAGTGCTGGATGAGATGAATTTGGTTGGTCGCACCATTGGTGTGGCTCCAGTGGGTTGCGCCGTGTTCGCCTATAACTATTTTGAAACGGACTTTGTGGAAGCCCCGCATGGCCGCGCTCCTGCCATGGCCACCGGCATTAAACGTTCCCTGCCTGACCGGATTGTCTTCACCTATCAAGGAGACGGCGATCTGGCCTCCATCGGGACCGGCGAGATCATTCATGCCGCCGCACGCGGCGAAAACATTACGGTCATCTTCATCAACAACGCCAACTTTGGCATGACCGGCGGCCAGATGGCTCCGACCACCCTGCCGGGCCAGAAGACCACTTCCTCCCCCAATGGCCGGGATGTCGAGTTGCAGGGCTATCCCATTCGCGTGGCCGAGATGCTGGCCACACTGGATGGTGCCGGCTATATCGTCCGCCGCAGCCTGCATGACCCAACCAATATCCGCAAGGCCAAGAAGGCCATCCGTACCGCCTTTGAAACACAGGTGCGCGGCTTGGGCTTCTCGCTGGTTGAACTGCTCTCCACCTGCCCGTCCAACTGGAACCTGACACCCGTAGAATCGCTGACGTGGCTGGAAGAGCATATGATTCCCTACTATCCCTTGGGCGATTTCAAGGTTGCCCCATCCATAACGGCTGCGAAACTATAGAGGCTCCCATGCAAAGTGAGATCATCCTTTCAGGTTTTGGCGGGCAGGGCATCATGTTTGCCGGCCAGATCATGTCCTATGCGGCCATGGACTCCGGCAAGGAAGTCACCTGGATCCCCTCCTACGGCCCGGAGATGCGCGGCGGTACGGCCAATTGCACGGTCGTCATTTCCGACGAGGAAATCGGTTCGCCGGTGGTAAAAAATCCGGATGGTGCCTTGGTTATGAACTTGCCCTCCCTGGATAAATACGAACCGATGGTCAAACCCGGAGGCACGCTGATCATCAATGCCTCGATGGTCGACCGTCCCGCCGTTCGCACCGACATCACCACGGTTGCCATTCCCTGCAATGAAATTGCCGAAGAGATTGGCAATCCGCGCCTGGCTAACATGGTGGCGATCGGCGCGTTGCTGGCCTGCATGCACACGCTCACCCTGGCCGATATGGAAACCGCCTTGAATAACCACATGCCGGGACGTCACAAGAATTTGCTGCCCAAGAATATTGAAGCACTCAGCCGGGGGGTCGAGTTTGCCGAAAAGAATATGAAAAAGAAGCTTAATGCCCGTCTCGACTGAGACGGGCATTTCATTCCCTAAATTAGGGGGTAAATACTCCTTTTCCCCCACCTCCTGCCCTGTTCTTCTTACAGAGTGAGGCTGGGATAAGGGGGTGGGGCATCATGACCGGTAGACTTTTTGGAGGTCCCGCAAATGGGAAAATGTAGGATAAGATAATATGATAAATATGATAATATTGCACTTATATTATCAGGCAATCAGACTATTAGACTATAGACTTTATAAGCCATGCAATCCCGCCAGACCGTCACATTTGTAGGACCCTGCCAGGCCGAATTGTGCACGGAGACACTGCCATCCCCGCCTTCCGGACAGATGCTGGTTGAAACGACCGTCTCAGCCATCAGCTCCGGTACCGAAATGCTCGTCTACCGCGGGCAATTTCGCGTCGATCTGCAAGTTGATGAAAATATCCCTGCGTTGAAAAGGGATTTTACTTATCCGTTGTGTTACGGCTTTGCCGCGGTCGGGAATGTAGTCGAATTGGGACAGAGCCTTTCCAAGGATTGGCTGGGACAATCCGTTTTTTCCTTCCAGCCGCATTCCTCCTATTTTCTTGCCACCCCTGAGACGGTTCTCCCCCTCCCGGAAGGGCTCTCCCCCGAATCGGCCTGCTTCCTGCCAAACATGGAGACCGCCGTCAATTTTGTCCAGGTTGGTGCGCCTCTGCTGGGAAAAAACGTGCTGGTTTTTGGTCAGGGCATCATCGGCCTGCTGACAGTCTCATTGCTTTGCCAGTTCCCCTTGCATGCCTTGATTACGCTGGATAATTATGCCTGCCGCCGTCAGGCCTCCCTGGCGCTGGGCGCAACCGCCTGCCTGGATCCCCACGCTCCCGATTTTCGTGAACAGCTGCATGCCCTCCTGCCGGCCGGAGCAGATCTCACCTATGAGCTGAGTGGAAGCCCTGCCACGTTGAACGATGCCATCGCCGCTACGATGTACACTGGCCGGGTGGTGATCGGTTCCTGGTATGGCAGTAAACCCGTTCAGCTCGATCTGGGCGGCATGTTTCACCGTTCACGTATCCGCCTGATCTCCAGCCAGGTCAGCAGCCTGGCTCCCGAACTGACCGGCCGTTGGGATAAATCCCGCCGCTTTGCACTGGCCTGGCAGGCCATCCAGCGCATTCAGCCCGAGAAGTGGATCACGCATCGCTTTTCCCATGAAAATGCCGCGGATGCCTATCTCCTGCTCGATCATTCTCCGTCCGAATCCATCCAGGTGATTCTGGAGTATTAAGGAAATTCCATGTATACACTTGCTGTACGCCGCGATTTTGTCGCCCGACATGCCCTCATCGGTGGGGACTGGGGCATGGAAAACCAGCCCCATTCCCACCATTATGTGCTTGAATTGCAGATGGCTGGGGTGTAGCTTGACCGGCACGGTTTCCTGGGACATTGTGGAAGTGGAGCAAACTCTCACCGCCACGGTCGCCGGAGACCGCGATCATTTACTCAATGATCTGCCAGAGTTCGCAGGGTTGAACCCCAGTCTCGAAGCCTTCTGCCGCATCTTGTGCGTTTCTCTCGGAAAAAGCCTGCCGGTTAAGCATGACCTTTCCTTCACGTTTGTCCTGTGGGAAAACAATACTGCCTGGGCTTCTTATCCCATTGACTAGAAGTACCGACTTAAGTCGTTTCATTTTTTTGGAGGGGGAAATAAAACGATATTGATAAACTGCGCATGCATCTGATTTCCCGGTCAGGGTATAATTCACGCATGAATTTTCTCATCACCGGTGCGGGCGGATTCCTCGGTTCGCATCTGGCCAATCAGCTCGCCCGTGAAGGCCACATGGTTCGTGGTCTGGATGATCTTTCCACCGGCGATCCACAGGTGCTCGACCCGGATGTTCACTTTACGCGCGGCGACGTGAACGACCGCCCTAAACTGTGGACTCTGCTCCAGGAAGTGGATTGTGTCTACCACCTGGCCGCCCGCATCTCCGTGCCGGAATCGATCCTGTACCCGCGCGAGTACAACACCGCCAATGTGGGCGGCACCGTCAGCCTGATGGAAGCCATGCGGGATGTTGGCATTCGCCGCGTGGTGCTGGCCTCTTCCGGGGCCATCTATGGCGAGCAGAATTTCCAGCCGCTGACTGAAATGCAGACCCCCCGCCCGCTTTCGCCCTATGCCGTCAGCAAGCTGGCAGCCGAATACTATGTTTCGACCATTGGGAGGTTGTGGGGTATCGAAACCGTTTCCCTGCGCATTTTCAATGCCTATGGTCCCGGCCAGCATATTCCCGCCTCGCATCCTCCGGTGGTTTCCTATTTCCTGCGCCAGGCCATCCGCGGCGGTACACTGGTGGTCCACGGTGACGGCAACCAGACCCGTGATTATGTCTATGTGGATGATGTGGTCTCTGCCATGGTCGCGGCGGCCACTGCACCCAATATCAATGGACTGGTCATTAATGTCGGCTCCGGGGTGGAAACCAGCCTGCGCGCCCTGACCAAGCTCATGCTGGAGGTTACCGGCAGCCAGGCCAATATAGTCTACAACTCCCAGACCTCCGCCGGCGTGTCACGTTTGTGCGCCGACCTGACCCTGGCCGGCCAAAAGCTCAATTACAAACCCGCCATTAACCTGGAAGAAGGCCTGCGTCTCACCTTGCAGCGCGACCTGCGCTACAAGGTCACCAAAAACCTGGTTCCACGGAAAAGAGAATAAGCCGGCCCTTGCCCTCTCCCCTACCGCGCGAATTCTTTGCCCGCCCCACTCTGACCGTCGCCCGCGACCTGCTCGGTATGCGCCTGGTCCGCCTCCTGGATGGCCAACGGTTCAGCGGCATCATCCTTGAAGCCGAAGCCTATATCGGTGAAACCGACATGGGCTGCCATGCCAAAGCCGGCCGGACCCACCGGAATGCCGTCATGTACGGCCCTCCCGGGCGTGCCTATGTCTACTTTACCTACGGCATGCACTGGATGTTGAATGCCGTTACCGAACCGGAGGGTTTCCCGGCCGCCGTTCTGCTGCGGGCGATCCAACCGCAGGAGGGAGAGGCGACCATCTCCCTGCGCCGCCAGGGGCGCGATTGCATCGGGCCGGCCAAACTGACCCAGGCGCTCGCCATCGACGGCTCTTTGAATGCCGTCGACCTATGCGTTCCGCAATCCGGCCTGTGGATCGAAACCGGGCAGCCGCTGCCGGAAAGTGCCGTCCTTGCCGGCCCGCGCGTCGGCCTCTACACCGTCCCCGAACCCTGGAAGTCGATCCCGTGGCGCTTCAGGGTTAAAGCGTAAGCCGTAATAAGGAGTTGGTAATTCGTTTATCGTAACATCTCCCTTTTCTTTTAATTCGTTTTGTCTCATATTAACAATGAAATACTTGTAACGAATAACGTTCTCTTCTTCTAAATTTCTCTTCTCTGCTCTATCCTTACCTTCCATACCTGATTGCCTGTTCCCTGTTCACTTTTCTCTGCTCTCTACTCACTTTCCTTATCCATACTCCCTAACCACGAATACCGAATAACCAATCCCCAATCCCTAATCCCTAATGATGATAAAATAGGGCGCACCTTATCTTGGGTGCCCAAACCTATGTTCAAACGTAACGACCAACCCGCCTCTCCCCCCTCCGTCCAGACCGTAGAGCGCATCACCACCGTGCTCGGCGCAGGTCTGGTCTGGCAGGGCTCGCTGAGTGGCTCCGGCGGTGTACGTATCGAAGGTACCTTCGAGGGCCAGATCGCCCTGAAAGGCCTGCTTGTAATCGGTGAGACCGGCAAGGTCACCTGCGAGCATATCCGCGCCGTCAGTGTGATTGTCGCCGGGGCCGTCAAGGGCAATGTTTCCGCCCAGAAGGTCGAGATTCGTTCCACCGGGCGTGTCTGGGGCGATATCGTCACGGCCGCCTTTGCTACTGAGGAAGGCGCCTTCTTGCGTGGCCAGATCCGCATGGAAGACGCCGTCGATCTTGGCCTGGATCCCACGCCCGCCCCTGCTATTACTCCCGTCGACCCTGCTAACGCTGAAATATCGAAAGGTTGATCTTGAGCAAACCCAACCCCACCCCCCAAAAAATATCGATGTCTTCCCCCGACCTGGCCGATGACGACCGGGTCGGCGTACGGACGGCCCTGCAGCAGGCCGGCCTGCCCGAGGATGACTTGCAGTCTGTAATCAAGGTGCTCGAAGGTCCCAACCTAAGCATGGGGCCGCAAATCGCCGCCTTCGAAGAATTGTTCTGTAACTATACAGGAGCGCGACATGCCATTGGCGTCAACTCCGGTACTGCCGGCTTGCACCTGTGCGTGCGCGCCGCTGGAATCCATGCCGGCGACCTGGTCCTGACCACACCCTTTTCCTTCATATCCTCCACCAATGTGATCCTGTTCGAGCACGCCGTCCCGGTCTTCGTGGACGCCGACCCGCACACCGGCAATATCGATGTCCCCCGCCTGGCCGAAGCCGCCCGTGACCTGTCGGCTGGTGGCAAACGCGCCACAAAATGGTTGCCCCGCCTCGGCGCTTCCTCCCATGGATCCCTCAAGGCCTTCCTGCCGGTCGACGTGTTCGGCCAGCCCCCCGACATGGACGCCATCAACCGGATCGCCGGCGAGTACGGGCTGGCGGTCATCGAAGATTCTTGTGAAGCGCTCGGCTCCGAATATAACCACCGCAAGGCCGGGCGCTTGGGCGATTACGGCGTCTATGCTTTCTATCCCAACAAGCAGATCACCACCGGCGAAGGCGGCGTCATCGTGACGGATGATGATAAGGCTGCCGTTTTCATGCGTTCCCTGCGCAACCAGGGCCGAGCCCCTGGCGATACCTGGCTCCAGCACACCTACCTGGGCTACAACTACCGCCTGGATGAGATGTCCGCCGCGTTGGGCGTCGCCCAGATGCAGCGCATCGAAGAGTTGCTGGCCAAGCGCGAGCAGGTGGCCGGCTGGTACGAAGAACGCCTGTCGAAGACTCCCGGGATCGAAATGTATACCATTGACCCCTCCACCACGCGCATGTCCTGGTTCGTCTACGTGATCAAGTTTGCCGCGGGCATCGACCGTGTCGCCGTGGCACATGCACTGGATGCGCTTGGCATCCCGGTGCGCCCCTATTTTGCCCCCATCCATCTCCAGCCATTCATGGTCGAGCGATTTGGCTATCGCCTCGGCGATTACCCTGTGACAGAGGACCTGGGAATGCGCGGTCTGGCCATCCCCTTCTCCAGCGTGATGACCGAAGGCATGGTTGAGCAGGTCTGCCAGGCCATCCGGGCGGTCCTGCGATCCCTGTCCAAACGATGAACCGCACTGATTATCCCCCTCCCCGGCGGCGCGGCCGGACCATCCATATTCTTTTAATGCTGGTCATGGCGGTTATCACAGGGATCCTGTCCCTGCTGGCCTACCGCCAGCCGCTCGGTCTGGTCTTTACCGGCCTGGTTGTCCTGGCCGTACTGGCCTTCATCCCCATCCCCATCCTGGCCTATCGCCTGTATTCCCTGGCGCGTGCCAATTACAGCCTCGACCGTGACCAGTTGACCCTAACCTGGGGCCTGCGCTTCGAGCAGATCCCTGTTTCGGATATCGAATGGGTTCGCCCGCTTTCGGCCATGCCGAAACCCTTCCCCATGCCGGTCATCCGCCTGCCGGGCGGGCTGCTGGGTTTGCGTCATCACCCCGACCTTGGCCTGATCGAGTTTCTCGCTTCCGATCAGAAATCTTTGCTGCTCGTGGCCACCTCCCGGCAGATCTTTGCCATTTCCCCGGAAGCCCGGGAAGATTTTCTCCAGGATGTTCAGCATGCCATCGAGTTGGGCAGTCTCTCGCCCGCCCTGCCCCAATCGCTCTACCCCTCTTTTGTTGTCGCGCAAGCCTGGGATAGTGCCCTGGCGCGTTATCTCTGGCTGGCCGGTTTCTTCGTAAATATCGGGCTGCTGGCCTGGATCAGCCTGATGGCGCCTTCGCTCGGACAAGTCTCGCTGGGTTTCCTGCCTTCGGGCGCAGCCCGTCCGCCCTCTCCCGGTCTGGCGCTCATCCTGTTGCCCATCGTCAGCATTCTATTCTATCTGGCCGGTTGGGTCACCGGGCTAATGCTCTACCGCCATGAAGACCGCCGACCGATGGCATATATCCTGTGGGCCAGTGGGCTGATTTCTTCCCTGTTATTCCTGGTGGCGGTCCTGTTTATCGTCATTACACCTGCCTGAAGCCGCCAAATAGCCTCCATCCTTTCCATTAAAGAGAAAAGCAATGCTTCAATTAATTCTGGGGTTCCTTTTCGCTGCCTTGATTGCCTTTGCTGCCTGGCGTGCCCGCAGCCTCAGCCGTTCGGGCGCCTGGGGGGCATTTTTGGTTGGAACGGCCATTTTTGGCCTGGGCGGCTGGCGCTGGGCCGTGCTTCTGCTGGCATTCTTCATTTCATCGAGTGCGCTGACGCGTGCGTTCGCCAAGCAGAAAGCCTCGCTGAATGAGAAATTTGACAAAGGCGGGCAGCGTGACCTAGGTCAGGTGCTTGCCAACGGTGGCATTGCCTCCGTCTATGCCGGGCTCAATTTCTTCTTCCCGCACGCTTCCTGGACCTGGATCGCGTTTTCTGCTTCCCTGGCGGCTGTCAATGCCGACACCTGGGCCACCGAATTGGGCGTGTTGAACCCGACCATGCCGCGTCTGATCACCAATGGCAGGCCGGTTGAACGCGGCACATCCGGCGGCATTTCTGTTTACGGTACGCTGGCAGCCCTAGGCGGTGCGCTGTTGATTGCCATCCTGGCCGGGTTGGTGAGTCCAATGGGGAATTCTTGGATGGTAACCGGTATTGCCGTCCTGGGCGGTTTGCTTGGTTCATTATTTGACTCGCTGCTCGGCGCCACCTTCCAGGCCATCTATCACTGCCCGCAGTGCAATAAAGAGACCGAGAAACACCCCTTGCATAGCTGTGGCACGCCGACGGTGCAGGTACGCGGCTGGAAATGGTTGAATAATGACCTGGTCAACCTCGGCTGTGCACTGGTTGGGGGATTAATCGGATTGGTTTTGTAGAGGGGGATAATTGCATTTCCTTTTTGCGATTGCGTGGAAAATATTAGCGACGAAGCAATCGCTCGGTCTGCGCGTGGATTACTTCGGGCCAGAAAAGCGCCAGCAATAGAGCCAGCTGTAGCACCGGCACTAGCACCAACCCTCGCAACGGCACGAACCTTAATAGCTCTCCCCTAAAAAGATATCGCCCTCCGGTGAAGTTCAGAGGGCTTTTGATTTAAGCTATCAGTCGGTCCAGCATTTCAAAACAGGCCCGGCTAGAGTGGTAGGGGCATTCCCAGGGCCCCACTTTGAAGCTGTTGTCATCTGGAGTGCCATCCTGGTGGAGCTTCTTGATCCAATCCCCATTAACTCGATCCACCATTTTGTCCCGGATATAGTTCCAGATCCGCCAGGCCGCCATTGAAAAACGCCTTTGCCCGGAGAGTTGGTAGGCATTATAGAATCCCAGCATGGCCTCGGCCTGTACCCACCAGCTACGGTCGCCATCCACGAGACCTTGCGGGCTGGCTTCGTAAGGCAGGCTGCCATCCATATCCAGTCCATCCTGGTACACGGCGGTCGCAATCTGCAGGGCTGTCGCGCGTACCTGTTCCACCAGTGCCCGGTCACCCTGCACTTCGGCTGCTTCCAGCAGCAGCCAGCTGCCCTCGATGTCGTGCCCAAAGGACATATTGGGTGAAAGTGAATTCCATTGTTCATCGAAGAAGAGCTTGAAATGACCGGTCGAAGGATCGATTATATGTTCTTGGAAGTCCTCGATCAATGCCCGGTGTTGCTGCTTGAGGCTGGCATCCGCCCATACCCTTAGTAAATTGGAATAAGCTTCGAGAATATGCAACATGGTATTCATGGATTTGCGGCAATGGAGGTCACGGTCACTTAACCGCATGTCTGCCAGTGCTTCCCATGAACGGCTGCTGCCCTCGATATAGCCTCCATTAAGCGGGTCATAGGCATGCATTTCCAATAAATGGAACAAGCTTTGGGCCAGTACCAGGCTATCAGGCTGCTTAGTCGCCCGGTAATATTCTGAAAGGCCGTAAATGGCAAACGCCTGGGCGTAATGGTGCTTGCGATTCGTGACCGGCTTCCCGGCGGCGTCGACGGTCCAATAGACCCCGCCAAATTCCGGGTCCCAAAAAACACCCCGGAGGGTTTCATAGGACCAAGTGGCCATGTCGAGGTAATCCTTGTCTCCCAGCTTCCGATAGGCCGTGGAGTATGTCCACAGGATGCGTGCACAAAGGATCGCCGTGCGAGGGACTTCATTGTGGATTTCCAAGTCGTAGGTCAATGCCCCATAGAAGCCGCCGTTAACTCTGTCCACGCTATGTGTCATCCAAAATGGAAGGATATTCCCGGTCAGTTCTTCTTTTAATTGTCTTCGGAAATCAGTATAGTTTAATCCCTGCATGGCGGGTTCCAGTAGGCCTCTCATTATGATTGTAAGTCTCGATATACTTTGTGCTTTCAAATAAAAAAAATCCCAGCCGGATGGGAAACTGGGATTAGTGTAGCATAAAACTTTCAAATCTGTTGCAACTTGTACAATTGGTAGGAAGTTTATTTTTCGATGTTGCCGTGTGAATTAGCGAATTGCTTTCAAGATATTTTTGGAGTAGAAGAATATTTTCGTGGAAAATACTTATCGAAAATTGCTTATTGTCTGAGTAAGGTTTACTATCAGAAAATAGATCTCTTTGGCTGATTACTTCTTGAATAGAGGTGAAAGGATCCCATGTCATCCACCATTTCTTTCTCGAAAATCATTCCAATATTCAAGGCAACCTTCAATGAAGCTTTATTTTCTGGTTCGATCATGCAGATGAGGCGGGTCAGTTTCAATGTCTTGAATCCATGCTGCGCGATCGCTTGGGCTGCCTCAGTACAGAACCCCTGACCCCAAAAATCCCTGGCGATGGTATAAGCCATCTCTACTTCCGCCTGCCCGTCAATGGTCCATGGCAGCAGCCCGCAGCGGCCGATAAACTTGCTCGTTTCTTTGTGAATGGTGGACCATAATCCAAATTCAGGGTTGCTTGGATGGCCGTTCATATGCCATTCCAATTCTTTTTTGGATTCTTCATAGGTTTTGGGGGCGTCTGAAATGTATTTAGTTATTTCAGGATCACCATAAAGAGCCCACAAGGCATTTAAGTCTTCCATCACGAAGCGCCTATGAACGACCTTTTAGTCTCGAGGATGGTTGTGCTTGAAGGCTTCATTTTTCCAATCTATCGACCATCAAGACGCTTGTGATTTCAACCCGTCTTTTCATCCAGGTTCGCAAAGAACTTGCGATGGACCAGTATTAATGTATTGCGATATTTTCAAAGGCTGGCATTTTTAATGCAGACACTCAAATTATGAACTTTCCCCTGAATTTTCGGGATAGATCATTGTTTGCGACCGATCGCTAATAATGTGATATCGTCGTAATTAGGTGCCTGTTTGACCCATTCGACCAGGGTGCTTTGCAAATAATCCAAGAGGGCTTCGGCGTGGGCAGGCGCTGAGCCGATAGCCGTCTTAAATTGCTCCATTTCATAGGATTTGTTTGTCGGACTGTAGGCATCGGTAACGCCGTCGGTATAAGCGACCAGGCTATCACCGGGTGCCAAATCCAGATAAATATCCTTATAAATTGCTTCGAGGCTTACCCCCAAGGCAATCCCCTTTCCGGGTAGTTTTTCAACCTGCCCGGTGGCCTTCCGCAAGAAGGGCGGTGGGTGGCCGGCAATGGCGTATTTAATACTGGCATTTTTTGGATTAAGGATTGCATAAAATGAAGTCACGAACTGCAAATCCGTATCCTGGCTGCAAAGCGCCTGATTAACCTGGGCCAATAAAGCCGCTGGCGAAGATTCGTTCTGCACACGATCCCGAATCAAGCCATGTGTCATAGCCATGCGCATTGCTGCTGGAGCGCCCTTTCCGCATACATCCGCGACCATGAAACCCCAGCATTCACCAGGCAGCTTAAACACATTGTAATAATCTCCGGATGTCTCATTAGCAGGCTGCCAGAAGGCCGCCAGACTGTAACCGTTTATCTCGGGCAGAACATCCGGAAACAAGCTGATTTGCATCTTGCGCGCCATTTCAAGTTCCTGCTCCAGACGGCTATGTTCGACCCGGACAAGGTCATATAAATGGGCCCGCTCAAGGGCTGAGCTCAATTGTTTGGCGCCAGCAGTCAGGAACTGTAAATCGGATGCCGAAAGCAATTGCCAATTTTCCGCCGCGAAATTCATCACTCCTATGGTTTGTTTGTTAACCATGATTGGCACACTGGCATGGAACATCAGACCACCTCTTTTCCCTTTCCCTTCCGTGGAATCGCGCAGGCGGCTGCATTCGACCACATTGACACCCCGCTTCAATTGACCTGTACGCAGTAATTGCTGGCAATGACATTCCGGAGAGCGGGTCAGATAATAGCGGTTAGACTTCTCCAGGCTGGTGGGCAGGTTGCGCGCAGCCGCAAGAACAAAACCATGTTCAGGAGGCGGATTAACCGGTTGGCCCAGCAGGCCATTGTCATACCTTAAAGAAATCCAGGCCGTCTTGAGGGTCATCTCTTCGAGCATGGTCTCCAGGGTCACAGCCAGCATGGAATGGACATCCGGTGCCAGATTGGTCGACTCGGCCAGACGGTTGAGGGCCCGCAGCCGGGCGATTTCACGTTGTTCGGGCAAGCCCCGGAAGGCATCATGCCTCGGCAATATATGCTTTAGCCCAAAGAATTGCCGTTTCAGGTTGAATTCTTCGAATGGGCTGTCTTCAATCCACCCACTGGCTTTGAGCCAATTGTAGAAATGTTCCAGGGAAGTGGCGATCCTGTGTAAAGCCAGCCGGTTAGAGCCTCTGATGTGACAATCCAATAAATAGGTGCGTATGGCAACATCATCGGAGGGATGGGGATTGAAAGGATACTCCCCATGGTTGGTCTCCCATTTAAAGTAATCCATCACATCCTGCAGGGTACCCTTTTCCTTCCGGTCGATGGATGCGGAATATTGTTCTATTAAATCCATCTCTACTCTTTTGAAAGTATCCATAATTAATGGAATGTGCTTACGCTAAGCCAACTTTGGCTCCATCGAGTTTGCTGAAATATCAACCAAAATCAAATGGATATCTTCAATGGCTGTCAGGGCTAATTCCAATTCATCCCAAATTTTGAGCGCGTCACCGGTGTTCATAGTCATGGTATTTACGCTCAGAATACCTTCCAAACAAGCCATATAAATTTTCCGTCCGGCGAGATGATCCAACCCAAGCTGCCGGCCCGCCTGGATTTCAGAGACGAATATATTCGTGTCCTGATTGATCCGGGTTACATTCTTAATTGGTTGCCCGGAAGCGATCTGCAAAAATTTGTTGAGACGATCGGAATGATTAAAATGGGTGGAATGATAATGGGGTGACAAACCTTTGGAATTCGGACGTATCCAGATTTGGATGAATCGTAAAGGTCTGTCACAACTGTAATTCCTTTCGCTATGGGTAATTCCTGAACCGGCACAGGTATACTGCATTTCTCCCCGCAAGATGATATCTTTATTCCCCAAGCTATCCTCGTGGACGAGTTCTCCGTCCACGCAATAGGAAATGATTTCTATCTCCTGGTGCGAATGCGTTTCAAATCCTGAACCGGGTTGCAAAATGAAATCATTAAATGTTATCTGATCCCCAAAAGAGCTATTTTCGGGATCCTTGTAATTAGCAAAGGAGAAATGGAAGCGCCCAACATGCCAACCATAATCTCCGCGGTAAATTTGCTGTGCAGGAACCTTGGATAGCATTCACTCCTCAAAAATGAACTTAACGAAATGGTGAATTTCAAGCATAGCAGACTAAATTAGAGAAGTCAAGTCTAATTTGTGGTAATTATACCCATGCCATTGGTACCCCCTAGATATGGGTACGATGACTAAAACCAGGTTATAAATTGCAGGTCACGCTTCAAGCGTGACCTGCAAAATCATACGTCAGAATCATCCGGAGGCTTCAAGCGTGACTTGTATAATCCTCCGGCAGCCAGCAGCATAGAACCAACTCACGGGCTGCCTTGACTTCATCCATGCGTCCGAAGGGAGTCTTGTGCGGGGCTTCCTTTAGCAAAACCGGCTGGCTCCTGGCTTCTTCGGAGATCTTTAGCAGTGCCTTCACGAAAGTATCCAGGGTATCCTTGTTCTCAGTCTCGGTTGGCTCGATCATCAGAGCTTCGTTGACAATGAGCGGGAAATAATTGGTGGGTGGGTGGAAATCGTAATCCATCAAGCGTTTGGCAACATCCAGAGCGCGGATGCCCGGGGCGTCCCCCCATTGGCCTTCCACCACGAATTCATGCATGCAAATACGGTCGAATGGGACGGTGTAGGTTTTATTCAAGCTAACCCTGACATAATTGGCATTCAATACTGCGTATTCGGCAACCTGTCGCAGTCCTGCCGCACCATGCATGACGATGTAAGTATAGGCCCGCACAAACATGCCAAATTGACCATTAAAAGATTTGACCCGCCCGATGCTCTTTTCAGGGTGGATGAAGCCAAACAATGGGGACTCGTCATCGTGGCTTTCTTCGACGATCCCGACAATCGGTCCGGGCAGGAAGTCCGCCAATTTATCCGAGACTCCCACCGGCCCCGAGCCTGGACCGCCGCCTCCGTGTGGAGTGGAAAAGGTTTTATGCAGGTTAATATGCATCACATCGAAACCCAGGTCGCCTGGGCGGACAATCCCGAGCAGGGCGTTCAGATTAGCCCCATCACCGTAAACCAGTCCTCCGCAAGTATGAATGGTCTGGATGATTTCTTCGAGATGTTCGTCAAACAGCCCAAGCGTGTTCGGATTGGTCAGCATCAGCCCGACGACCGTTTCATCGCAAGCGGCTTTCAGGGCAGCCACGTCTACGTTTCCACGTTTATCGGATGGAATCTGCACAACTTCCAGGTTGCTCATCGTGGAAGAGGCCGGGTTGGTACCATGCGCCGAATCTGGAATCAGCATCTTTGTGCGTTTTGAATCGCCGCGGGCTTTATGGTAGGCGCGCATCATCAGCACGCCAGTAAATTCGCCATGGGCGCCTGCGGCAGGCTGGAGGGTCATGGCGGTAAAACCGGTGATCTCCTTAAGCCATTCCTGCAAATGGTACATCAGCGCCAGGTTGCCCTGTACGGTCTCGACGGGTTGGAGCGGATGAGTAAAGAGGAATCCGGGCAGTCGGGCGGTATTCTCGTTAATCTTCGGGTTGTATTTCATCGTACAGGAACCAAGTGGATAGAAACCGTCATCCACGCTGTAATTATATTTGGACAGCTTCACGTAGTGGCGGATAACATCTACCTCGGCCAATTCAGGCAAAGGCAGCTCTTTGCGGAGCAGGTTCCCGGGTAGGTCAGCGTGGGGCACGTCCGGAGCAGGAAAAGTGACGCCGGTCCGACCGGGAGATGAAAGTTCATAAATATTTGGTTCCATTGCGATTGCAGGTGCTTCAGGCATGGGCCACCTCCGCCAACACTTCCACCAGGGCATCGATCTCCTCCCGCGTGTTCATCTCCGTAACAGCGAGCAGCATTTGGTTATTCAACGCAGGGTAGTCCTGGCCCAGATCATAACCGCCCAGGAAACCATGTTCAAGCAAATGGGCGTTGATCTCAGCCACTGGCTTGGGGCAGCAAACCGGGAACTCATGGAAATAAGGTGCATCACTGTATAGAGAATACCCCGGGAGACTTGAGATTTTTTCAGCTGTGTAATGAGCCTTGGAATAACAAAGATCTGCCACCTGGCGCAGACCGGTCGGCCCAAGCAAGCTCAGGTACACGGCGGCAGCCAGCGCCAGCAGACCCTCATTTGTGCAAATGTTGGAAGTGGCGCGTTCACGTTTGATGTGCTGTTCCCGGGCGGTCAGCGTAAGTACATAAGCACGCTGGCCGCGGGAATCAACAGTTTCTCCAGCCAGGCGACCGGCCATCTTGTGAATGAATTGTTTGCGGGTGGCAAAGAAACCCAGGTATGGTCCACCGTAGGAGAGAGGTATTCCCAATGGTTGGCCTTCACCGACAACGATATCGGCCCCCATCTCACCGGGAGTTTTTAGCAGACCCAGGGCGATCGGATTGGCAACCACGCAGACCAGGGCGCCTGTCTTGTGGGCCGTCTCGATTAGCCGGGCATAATCGTAGATGCGTCCGAAGAAATCGGGGTATTGTACGATCACTAATGCCGTTTCAGCATCGATCTGGGGGATCAGACTTTCTGGGCTGCTTTCTGAGAAGCGTTCACCATTGACTATATTAGGATTGTCGCCGACCAGTTCCATTTGCATATCCTGAACGTAAGTGCGCAGTGTCAGGCGGTATTGCGGGTGGACTGCCGGCGAGATGACGATTTTTTTACGCTTTCCGTGGAACTGGGCGTTAGCCAACCCGACGGCTTCAGCCACGGCTGTGGCGCCATCATAGTGCGAAGCGTTCGAAACCTCCATTCCGGTCAATGCAGCGATGAGCGATTGGTATTCGAAAATACTTTGCAGCGTGCCCTGTGAGATTTCCGGTTGGTAGGGAGTATAAGCAGTATAGAATTCGCTGCGTTGCAGGATATGGTCCACGGCGGCAGGGATGTAATGGTTGTACGCTCCTGCGCCGAGAAAGCAGACCAGGTCGGTGCGGACATTTTCGTTGACGAGAGACAATTCGCCGAGTTCTGCGGCGGCTTCCATTTCGGTCAACACGACAGGAAGGTGCAGAGTTGGAAAACGATTCTTCTTGGGGACATCTTTGAACAAATCTTCCAGAGATTTCACCCCGATGGTTTCCAGCATGGTGTCCCGTTCTTGAGGACTGTGGGGTATATAGGTCATATGAGTGCCTTTTCGACCAGCATTAAGCAGGTTTTCTACCTGAGGTTGAGAGCGGATAGTTGGAAGTTAATGAGCCCGTTCTTCACAATACTTGGTATATGCGGTTGCGTCCATCAAACCAGACACATCCCCGCCATCGACCTGTACCATCCAACCCTTGCCATACGGATCGCTGTTCAAAACTTCGGGATTATCAGCCAAGCCATCGTTGACAGCCGCCACCTTTGCACTGACAGGGGCGTAAGTCTCCGCAGCAGCTTTGACCGATTCGACCGAGGCCATTTGTTTGCCGGCCTGCACCGTCTCGCCAACCGCCACGATAATTTCCACAAAAACGATATCTGAAAGCTGGCTTTGAGCGAAATCGGTCAGTCCGGATTTATGCGTGGCCGGATCGAACCATTCATCGGTTTTGGTATATTTTAGATTGGCAGGTATATTCATAATCCATCTCCATTTTAGGTTGATTTGGCGAAACAAAAAAGGGCGCACGCAAATAGTATGTGCGCCCTCTGTTACTGACCTGAGAGATTCTCCTGTGGTGTTGGCCTGGACACCGGGTGGCGTCTAAGGGAGCAGGCCGAAACCCAAGGATTGCCCCATCGGTGTCCCAACGGAATGTCATTCCGCAGGGAACTCTCCAGAGATAGAGACAACAGGGTCCTTTTTACCTGAGAGTTTCATCCGGACTTGCCAGTGCCGGATTTGCACCTTCGGCGTCCCGCCCCAAACTGTACGCTCCATGCGGGGTCTCTTCCCTGCTGTCATTTATTCACTTTTATGGGTGCATTGTACGAGCAAGACGGATAGAAGTCAAGGTAATATTGTTCTTGCAATAATGCATCCTTAGTTAAGGTAAGGGGGAACGGGCGGCCCGGTCTTGTTGTTCCAAGCGCTATTTCGACCACGTATCGTTAACTCGATTGACGAATTGTCTCATAGACCGTTCAATGTGCTGCGAACCCAATCACCCACCAGCCAATACTTAAAATCCTGACCCTGGTAAACCCGGATTGCCCCGATAATTCCATGAACAATCGCACCCACTGGCAGGCATGCCAGAATGAGGGTCATTACAATTGCGAACGGGATCAGGATAATACCGATCAGAATAGCCGAGAGAACACCAACGGACGCCCACATTGCACCGATTAACAGGCCTCCTCCGTACCACCAGATAAGTTGGAAGATCAGCGCTTGCAAGGCATGGTAGGCAACCAGCCCGAGCGATCCTTATAGATCAAATAAATAACCAGCGCTGCAATCGGACCGGCAAAGCCGGTGACCAGGTTCAGCAGAACGCTCAGGTGGGCCATCAGGCTCCAGGTGCTTTCTTCAGCCGGCGAGAGCGGCTGGGTCGGGATGGGTCGCGCATTGGAGGCGCTCAAAACGGGATTAGGGGTATCGATAGTCATGGTTTTCTCCTTAAGACTTGGAATTTATTTTAAGACTATCCATATAACGAAATCCGATTAATTACGTTGCAACATTAACCAAAAAAGCCCGCCGTAAGGCAGGCTTTTTGAATCGTTAATTACAAGGGATATTTCAGCCCCAATTCTGTTTCTTGACAAAATCAGTAATCAATGGGAGTTTAATGTAATTTCCCTGGTATGCCTTAATTCCCAGGAAAATATTAAAGAGAAAACCAAGTGCACCGATGCACGCCCCGATGACGACGAAGCTAAGAATGATTGACACAACCCAAAGAATAATTCCCCATGCCAGGGCCTGACCATTGTGGGCTTTAATAAAGGGTCGATTCTTCTTATCTGCTATGAGTAAGATAATAACAGGGACGATAGGTGTGAGAATCCAAGCCAGCAGCACCCAAAGCTTGTCATCACTGGTTATATCGGTTTCCGTTGCTTTTTGAAACATTTATGCCTCCTGAGCGAATGAAAATTGGCTGAATTTGGTCTAATTTTACAACAAAAAT
>JBEKCT010000049.1:0-20393 GCA_050014715.1 Anaerolineales bacterium
AAAGATGAGCATAGCGTTGGGTTACCTGAATGCTGGCATGGCGCGCCAATTCCTGGGCAAGCTTAAGGTTTCCCGAGGCGCGCAGGACAGTTGTAACGAAATAATGCCGGAATGAATGGGGGGTAATCCGGCCTTCGGCCTCGTCGCCCAATGCCTGGCGAACGCGCTGGCTGACGATATTCCGTCCGGTAGTGGTGGTGATTGGTTTTATTTTCTTCCCAGCGCCTTTGTCATGGCGGGCGAAGAGGGGCAAGGAGGGGAGGGGGTGGCCAGATGCGCCATCGAGTGCTGCACGTATTGAAAGATAGCTTCTTAACGCGTCCAAACTGCGGGTCGAGAATCGCACAACTGCTTGCTTATCGCCTTTGCCAATAATTACGGCACGACCTTCATTCCAATCAATGTCACCACGTCGCAGATTGCAGGCTTCGTGGACTCTCAAGCCCGTATCGGCGAGTGTCATTAAAAAGGCGCGGTCACGCATTGCGCGTAACCGAATAGTAATGTCATTTGGTTCTAAAATAGTGAAAGTATTCACAAACTCAAGGACCCGTTCAATATCTTCTCTGGGAAATTGAGGAAGGCGTTGGCCGGAGCGCCGGCTGCGTTGAACCCTGAGCAGATCCATGCGGGGTAAATTAATTTCAGCCAATTTTTCCGCTGCTAGAAATTTGAAAAAACCCGTTGTTGCAGCTAAGTAGAGTTGTTCGCTTGCAGGCGAATAATCCTTGAGCGCCACGGCCATCCAGACCACTGCATCTTCCGAAATTTTCGAAACGGGGGAGACCTGCGGGTCGACATCATTTTCCTTCAGAACTGTGCCAAGAACGTGCATGGCATTGGCATAAGCCCGGCAGGTATTAGGACTACGCGCCAGTTTGACCGATTCCAGATACTTGTTTATGGCCTGGGCAATCGTAGGGGCAACCATATTGTGATATCCTTATGTTTATGATAATTATACTTATCGAAAGCATAACCAGTATACGGCAAGTTTTGAGTCTAGTCAAGTTCTCCTCCCTGCTGCTATAGTTAATAAGTGCATGAATTTGTTTGATTATTAATGTGCCCAATTAATTCGCTATAACAAACAAATTATTGCATTGATCGACGGAAAGATAAATTCCACGCCAGCCTCTCCCCTGCCCTACCAATGTGGTATCTCTTCTTGATCAACGAACCAGGCTATCACCCGGCTGATCCGGGTGCAGGAAGCACAAAAACGTCGAATTGCGGTTAAATGAAAATTTATTTTTCTTAACCTGCCTAGCCGATATGGGCATTAATCTCGTTCTGGGGTACTTTGAGAGCAAAGACAATTCCCCCTAGAAGGAATAGAATGGCCGAAATAATGAACAAATCCATGAATGTGGTACGAGTAAGTGTTACCAGGATGACACCGAATATAAGACCTGCCAGGGCACCCGATAGTCCGGTCGTAAGGTTATTGTAAGCCATATATTGGCCGGCTTCGTCCTTGGGTGCCAGGTCACTTGCCAGAGCTGGAGAGCTGGCGATGATCGGACCGGTGGCGGCAGCCCGCAAGCCGGACAGGATGAGGAAGACCACGTAATTATTGGTCAGGCCCATTAACAGAGTAGCCACTGCGCACACAAACATGGCCCACAGTATCAATGGCCGCCGCCCGATCCGGTCAGAGAGCAGACCAGAGCCCACCGATGCCAATAAGGTCATTACAAGGCTGATGGCGCCCATCGTACGGAAGGCAGCTTCAGGGTTGACAGCCGGAAAGTAGACTTGAAAAAAATAAAGCGCAAAGAATTGCAGGCCATTTATACCCATGTAAGCCAGAAAGACAGCCGCAACGACCCAAAAGAATACCTTTACGCGCGTCCTGACCCTGAACATATCACGAACCGCTTTCATCAAGCTGATTTTATCGGACTGCCCGGCAGGTTCGTCCCTGCCATGAATTACCAGAACATTGACGATCCCACTCAAGGCAAATACTCCTCCGACCAACCATAAGGAGGCCACTACCTGTCCGTTCTGGATAAGGATGGTCACAACTACGATTGCAATGGTCGCCCCAACCAAAGTAAGGGCACCCTGGATACCAGAAGCCAAGCCGCGCTGATGTTCGGGAACCACGTCCACGAGCAACGGCCACCAGGCTCCATTACCGACATTGGTGGCGAACTGCATCCCGCAATAGCTCAAGATAATGACTGGTAAAGCCAATGATAGAAACGCCGGTCGCAAGGCAGGTGCGAGAAAGAGGGTTGGCAGACCAATCAGGGGTAACCCAATCAGCGACCCAATCAGGATGGCCGGAGTGCGGCGTCCCCACCGGTTGGCACTATGATCACTCAGGATGCCTGACAGGAGACTGACAATGATCGCCAGCAAAGTACCAAAGAAGCCGATCAGACCGGTTGCCAAGCCCTTTCCATTCTTTACGACTTCTTCGACAAGCGTAGGTAACAAGAGGCTGTTATAAGCCGTCCAAACCAAATTGGCGCCCAGCATTAGCATGCTCATTCCGATAAGAAACCCGACAGATCGTTTTCTCGACGAATCTGGTTGATTTGTCATACAGCCTTTCGAAACACAAAATTATCCCGTGGGGAAAATGGCCAGTAAAAGGAGAGGCAAAAGCACTCCTTTATTACGTGCATCTCATCCGGTTGCTCAAATGTTTGCTTATGCTTACATCATGACCTTTTGCAGCTTCATCAAATCTTCCATGGCACCCTTGACCTGGATCTTGCGCTGCATGAAGGCGCTGGTTGGGTTAATTTTCTTATCCATGATCCCTGCCAGGATATCAGAGGTCATTGTCACAAGAATATCCGGTTTTTCAACCATCTCTTGAGTCAATGCCGCTTCCTTCCCGTCGATTGTCTTGATCAGCCAATTCTCGCTTATGTCGGTGAATTTAAACTGCAAGGTCTTGGTGAAGCCTTTCAAACTGGCTTGTACGGAGGGATTAGCGAAGCGTTCGAGCATTTTCTGAAAATACGGTTTTACGTCGGCCATGAAAATTCTCCTTATTTGAATATTTGAGATGTGATAAATAGTGGTTGATTTTTAGTTTAGATGTTCTTCTCAATGATTTCCACCGGCAAGGTGCTGAGCTGTTCCGGCCCTGTGCCGGTGATGTAGAAAGTTTCTTCATCTCCAATCATCAGACCTTCCTGGCTGGGTGCATACAACTCTATATTAAGCACCATACCTGGTTGGAGCGGGGTAGGGTCATCGGCCATGATCCAAGACTCTTCCACCTGCAACCCCAAGCTGTGCCCAACATGCAAGAACATCGGGTCGATGCCCACTTTTGCGAATAATTCGTAGGCATAGGCATGGACTTCAGCGAAGGTCTTGCCAGGAACCAGAGCCTTGCCCATCTCAGCCACCACCCAGCACAATTGCCGATGAAACGCTTTGAGTTCCTCTGGGGCTTTACCGGTATAAACCAGACGACGATTGTCGGAGGCATAACCTTGATAGATGGCACCAAGATCCAAAGTGACGATCTGATCTTTCTCAAGTTGTTCGTCGAGGGCAACCTCCGGGTTGGCCGTGCCAAAAGCTACAGTGACGTGATCCACGCCATCCGCGCCATTCTGTATCATGCGACTCTTGGCCTCCCGAATCAACTCCAGCCTGCCCATGCCGAGGCGCAGATTCTGTGCCAGCTCCATGAGGGTCCGGTCAATAATCGCGGTGCTCTTGCGAATCAATTCCACCTCCGCCGGAGATTTTATTAGCCGTAATTGGAGCAACAGATCGTCGATTACCAGGATCTTTGCCGGACTGGCGTGATCTTCCAGCAATCGTAGGGCGTAATACGGGAAGGTCGACTCGACCCCAACTGTGCAGCCAGGCTTGAGTTTTTCCTCGATTAGTGCAACCATGTCATCAGCAGCCATTTGGGAGGTAAAAGACATTCGTGCATCATTAGCGCCGTAGTCTATTCCCATAGAGGCAGGCCCCCAACAGAGCAGGATAACTTGCCCGTCGGTGTCAACAAAGGCAAAATTGGGGTTCTGGTTACGCAAGGCATAAATAATTGGGTTACCGCTACCAGGCAGACACGGATAGCCAGTGGCATAAAAGACGTTTTCAGGCGAAGATAGGAAAAGACCATCCAACTTACGGTCTTGCAACAGGGCGACCAGTCGGCCGCGGTCAAGTCCAACTGGTTTGAAAGAAACTTCCGACATGCGATTCTCCTCTACTTTATCGGTATGCTGGTAATATGTCCATTCCAAGGAACCAGGTTATATATTACAGAAAAACGGCTTGCCTGGTTTCGATCGACCGGGCAACCGCTTCGGCTGCTTTAAGTGCATAAAGTGCATCAGCTGGATCGATGCGTGGAGGACGGTCTTCGATCACTGCGTGGATAAAGTCACCGACCTCGGCAATCATCGAGTTAAACTTCCAGGCCATGGGGTCGAACGGGACTCCATCAACAACAGTACCATCGATATCATTAGAGCCCAGGTAATATTTAATGACAGGATTTGAGAGCTGATCGATGATCATGCCACCCTGGCTGCCATATATTTCCACCCGCTCCGTCCAAGGGATTTCGAATGTACAAGAGGTATTTAGCTGGAATTCGGCTTCGTTTGCCAGGTGGCCTATTATGAGCCCATTATCTTCCATTTCACCCTCGGGTATGATCTTGGATGCGAAGCCCTGCACGTCCTTTACTCCCCCGAACAGCCATTTGAACAGGTAAAAATTGTGTACTGAGGAATCCAGGATAACTCCTCCATAAGGCGCTTTCCCATGCCACAGGTTAGGATCCTTGATCCTGTAGACCTCGCTGCCGGCAATTAACGTGCGAACACTCCAAATATCCCCCAAGATACCCTGCTTAAGAATTTGCTCTGCCCTGAGGTATGCGGTTACAAAATGGGTGTTCTCAGCCACGCTGAACTTCAATCCATTTTTTCTTGCAAGGGCAATCAGATCCTCTGCCTGGTCCGACCGGACTGTGATGGGTTTTTCAACCAAAACGTGCTTGCCTTTTTCAAGAGCAGCCCTGGCAATCTCATAATGCAAGACGTGGGGGACAGTAATATCCACCATGTCAACATCCGGGTTGTCGAGCAAGTCAAGATAACGTGCGTATCCTTTGGCTCCTTCATGCATCCCAATCCGGTTATTGACTTCTTCTTCGTGGATATCGCACAAAGCGACCACTTGACAGGCGTCCCCCAACTCCGAATAACCGGCTTCATGCGAGTAAGAAATGGATCCCAATCCAATCAACCCAACATGAACCTTTTGCTCTACCATATACCTTCCTTTCATGTGAAGAAAAGTTTGATGAACACAATGAACTATAGCACAAACAAATTTTACATGCAACGGGCAAGAAGCCTTTAAGATAGCAGAATGTAAAAAGCAATATAGGATCAGTTGATTGTTGTGTCGGACTCCATTTATTTTGTGGTCCTTCAAGCTACGCCAGGAGAATTTTTTGTGCTATATTATGTTTATCTGTTCCTTCATTTTATTAGCCAATTAAGAAGGAAATTTCCATGCAACCACTCATAATCATTGCAACTCCAAATATCTGCTGGTTAAAACCGGACGTGGATTTCCCGCATAGCGCAGCGGCAATTGCGGAAGAAGCCCGGTTATGTGCTCAAAACGGAGCGACCATTCTGCACACCCATGCCGAAGGAAAATGGAAAGAAACCATAGAGGCGGTTCGGGGCAGAAGCGATATTATTATCCAGTGTGGCATGTCCAGCCTTACTATCCATGATCGGATGGAAGTCTTCACATGCAAAGCTGATATGATTTCCGCGATCTTGAATCATCACGACGAAGCTTTCACCCAGAGCGAGTGTAACATTCTGCATCTACGTGAAGAAATGGCAGAATATTGTCGCCTCTGTACACAATATGGAGTAATACCCGAATGGGAGATTTGGCATACCGGTTCAATCTGGAATCTGAATTACCTGATCGGTAAAAGGCTGCTCAAACCACCCTATGTGACCACTTTGTTCTTTGGGTGGCCGGGTGGCACATGGAGTCCGCCGACAGTGGAGGAATATTATTATCGAAGGAAGTTGATGCCAGTAGGCTCGATCTGCAATGTCAGCACCATGGGAAATGGTCAGCGTGATATCCTGGCCGCAGCCATTACCAATGGCGATCATGTGCGAGTAGGGACCGAGGACCTCCCGTACGACCATCTTGGTAACCTGGCACCTACACACGAGCTGGTTCATGAGACGGCCGAGATGGCACGTGCCCTGGGTCGCCCGCTTGCGACCGTTGACCAGGCAAGGAAATTAATCGGTTTATAAATTCAATCCAGGATTGGAGGAAAAATGGGCGATAAGAAAGTCGTTATCATCACCGGTACAGCAGGAGGAATCGGTGCGGCCTGTATGCGAACTTTTTCGAAACATGATTATTCCGTAGTTGGATTGGATATACAGCCAGAAGGCCGAAGTGTCGCGGAAGACATAAAGAAAACTGGAGGCGAAGCTCTATTCTTAAGGTGCGATGTGGCAAAAGAAAACCAAGTTGTAAGTTGTGTCACGCAGGTTGGAAAAAAATATGGCCACGTCGATGTTTTAGTCAATAATGCAGGTATTGTACTGGTCAAACCATTTGACCAAATTTCCTGGGAGGAGTTCCGCCATACCACAGACGTCAATTTGGGGGGGCATTTTCTACTATGCAAGTACGTATTACCTTTTATGAAAAAACAGAAAAGCGGGGTAATAGTAAATATGGGTTCGGTGTCAGGACATGTCGGACAAACCGACCATGTCATGTATGGCGCAACCAAGGGAGCAATCATAGCCATGACGCGCGCACTTGCATGGGAATTGGCTCCATACAACATCAGGGTAAATTCAATCAGTCCTGGATCCGTGGATACTCCCATGTTGCGAGGCGATATCGACCTGGAGTCTAGGCGAACCGGTATTCCATTCGAACAAGTTAAAAAGGAGCGCGAGGGCGAACAGGCCATGCGTCGTTGGGCTGAACCATCGGAGATCGCTGAACCTATCTATTTCCTAGCCAGCGAGGGGGCATCTTTTGTCACCGGGGCGGATTGGTTGGTTGATTGCGGCTGGGTAGCCAGGTAAAGGTGGATAATAGTGCAGTCAAATTAATAATGAGGAATGGATTGCGGTGAAAGGAGTCTAATGAACGAGGAACGTTTTCTGGTAACTGGAGCAGCTGGTTGCATTGGCGTGTGGGTTTTGCGGAACCTGGTCAAGGAGAAAGTCCCGGTTGCCGCTTTTGATCTCGAAGAAAAACACGAGCGCTTATCCCTGATAATGGATGACGGGGAAATGGCCCAGATTCAATTTTTACAAGGAGATGTAGCGAATTATCAGGCGGTGGAGAATGCCCTGAAAGATAGCCGTGCCACACGGGTAATTCATCTGGCCGCATTGCAGCTGCCTTTCTGCAAAGCCAACCCCATATCTGGAGCACAAGTTAATGTGGTTGGAACGGTAAACATTTTTGAGGCAGCCAAGCACTTTAAATTGGATAATCTAGTATATGCAAGAAGTACCGCAGTGTATGGGACTAGTGAAGAATATCCTGAAGAACCATTGGCGCATGATGCGATGCTCAAACCGCATTCGCAATATGGTGTCTATAAACAAGCAAATGAGGGCAATGCCGCGATCTATTTTCAGGATGAAGGCCTCTCAAGTATCGGTCTGCGCCCATATGTGGTATATGGGGCGGGGCGTGACCAGGGAATGACTTCGACCCCCACCAAAGCAATTCTGGCCGCGGCAGCTGGCCGGCCTTACCGGATTAGTTATGGCGGTCGTTACTGCTTTCAATATGCTGATGACACAGCCAAAGCATTCATCCAGGCGGCACGGGCGGATTTATGTGGTGCAAAGGCCTTCAATTTAGGCGGAAAATCTGTCAATACACCCGATGTAATTGCCGCCATCGAACAGGCGGAACCATCAGCCCGAGGCCTGATTAATTTTGAGGATATTCCCCTGCCCTTCCCACCCGAGGTGGACAACCGCGCGCTGGTTGAAGCGATAGGTCCAATTTTCTTTACACCGCTAAAGGAAGGAATAGCCGAAACCTTGACCATTTTCCGCAGCGCCCTTGCAAATGGGAAAATCAAGGCAGGTTGAGAAAAACCCTAATATATATTTGAAAGGAAATCAAATGGCAAAATACTCCCGATTGAAAGTTCTTACAACAATGATCGAAACCGGCATTGTACCGTTGTTTTACCACGATGATCCGGATGTGGCTTCCAAGGTAATAGAGGCATGCCTTGAAGGTGGGGTTCGATGCATTGAATTTACCAACCGTGGCGATGGGGCGCATCTTGTATTCGCCGAGCTAATGAAGCGTTTTAAGGATGAAAAGCGTCTGATCTTGGGAGCGGGGACCATCATAGATCCTGCTACGGCTGCAATTTATATTCAATTGGGAGCCAATTTCATCGTGGGACCAAATCTGAACCCTGAGGTGGCGCGATTATGCAACCGGCGCAAGGTTCCTTATACACCCGGATGCGCTACTGCCACAGAAATATCCAATGCGGAGGAATTAGGTGTTGAGATCTGTAAGATTTTCCCGGCTGGAGAAATGGGCGGCCCGGGGTTTGTTCAGGCTGTAAAGGGGCCAATGCCCTGGGTCCGGCTGATGCCCACTGGAGGAGTAACGCCTGAGAGAGACAATATTTTTGCTTGGATTCAGGCAGGAGTGGCGTGTATCGGACTGGGAAGCAAGTTCATTACCGGCCAAATGCTCGAAGAGGGTGAATTCTCTGATCTAACTGCGGACATCAAAAAATTACTGGGCTGGATCCAGGAAGCCCGCAAGAGCGTTTCTCCGATTTAGAGAGGATAAAACTAAGCATAAATTGAAAAGAATAAATCAAAATACTAGGACCCCTGGAAAACCAATCGTCTTAGGTCCCGTAAACGACTAATGATTCGATAACAATCGTGAATTCAATTCTTGGACATCCATCGGATAGCGGGTCAGGTCCTCCTGCAAACGATTTGTGTCGGCTCCATATTTCAATCTTCTGGCAAGAAAAGTGAATTCTTCACTATTAACTGCCGGAATGTTGACGTCCTTGGTATTTCCACGAACAACACGCAATGAATCGATCAGCCAACGTAGGAAAGTATGTGCCTTTCGTAGACGGATATAATCCTCAGCCGATATGATTCCCGCATCTGCCAATGCGGCCAAGGCCATCCTTATATTAGTTAACCGCAAAGATGGATTGGCTGCGCCATAAGATATCTGTAAACCCTGCACAAGGTACTCCAAATCCACCAGACCACCGGGGCTATATTTTGCGTTAAATGTCCCGGCTGTAACCAAATGGCGGATTTGTCGTTCACGCATAGCTCGTGTTGCGGTCAGATTGAAAGGATCACCGTTATATACAAATTTGTCCCGCAAAGCTAATATTTTTTCACCTAGCGTATGATCTCCTGCAATGGCGCGCATTCTTACCAAGGCCTGGCGTTCATATGCCCACGCCGGTCCCTGCGGGGTAAAGTAGCGTTGGAAAGCTTCCAAGGGGACGGCCAAACTGCCCACTTTACCATAAGGCCGAAGTTGTAAATCGATATGGTATATGCCTTCCTGCCTGGCGTGGATAGAATTAATAAATGCCTGGACCAATTCCTCGAAATAGTCATTGGTAGAAAGAACCTTCGAGTCTGTAGTAATGCCGGTGCCATCATAAATCAGCATTAATTCAATATCAGAGGCAAATCCCAGCTCGCGCCCGCCAAACTTACCCAATCCAAATAGAGTAACTGGACACGGTTGACCAGCGGCAGTACGTGGTTCGCTATATTGCGTGTGCATCTCGTCAGCACATCGAAAAAATGCCGTTTCTATAACCGCTTCAGCCAGATCAGTCAATTCATTTGCAAAATCCCAAAATTCTGGAGTGTATTCCAGGATATGCCGCATATCAATCCGGAACATCTCGCGGTCTTTATAGGCGTTTAATCCTTTCCGCCATTCCTTTGCCAGGTTTATTTCTGATTCCAGCTCAGCCTGCAATTGTTGCCGATCTTTAGATATTGCCAGGGCTTTTACATCCCGAACGATGGGAAACAGATTGGAATATTGCATACGTAAAAAGTCATCCCAAAGAAAATTGCTGACACCCAGCAACCTGACGAGTGCATCCAGAACTTCAGGTTGTTCCAGTTTGGCCAATTCATGCGGCCAGTCCGGTTGTTTAAAAAGCTGCCCCAGGAATTCCCGAAAATGCAATAACGCCGTTTCCGGATTGGGTGATTGCGGTAAAAGGTGCGTGAAATGTTTGATAAGAACAGTTGCTGCTCGCAACTCATGTTGCTTTTCGGGAGATATGATTTTATGGCCTTCATCATCGGTAACGTAGATCGAATCGCTTACCCAGTTTCCGATCGACTGCACGAACATACGTGCAATATGAATATGGTTTAATGCTAGGGCGTTGCTGAACTCATAAAGAAAACCAACCGTGTCGGGAGTACTTATTTTTAGAATTGTATAGAGTTCGGACGAATTATTGTCAATCTCGATATCGATTGGGTATAACGGGCCAATATCTCCAGCCTTTCCCAAAAAAGTCTTCCCGACGCGTTTCGCCAATTCACCGCGCGCTTCCCGGCGCTGTCCGGCTTGCATTTTTTCCAATAAGGCTCCAAGATCAGCAGTATACCGGGCCCACATTTCTGGAGTTGGTTGTTCTGTGCGGACTGAACGCACAGTAAAGACGTCTACAATTATTTTGCGGGCATTATGAACCAGAGCGGCTGAATTAATTTTCTTTGGTCGTAAGATAGCTTGTAAAGTAGTAGATTCGAGGTTTTCACCAATTACTGATATTCTGGAGATTGGTTCATTGGCGTCTTCTGGTTCATAAGTAAAAGCTTGGCATTCAATGATGTCCAAACCGTAAACGAACATTAAGCCGCAGATCAGGGATAATTCCCCAAGGAAATCATATCCGACCACTGTTATGCGCCATCGATCATCTTCCGAAGTGGTGGCATCCACAATTGCGATAGTCTTGTTGTCAATCCTACTGGCAAGCAATGCATGCTGCTGAATTTCTGCCTGGCTGAATGTGGCAGAATAAGAAGCGTCCATTCGGGCGACATGCTTGAGTAATTCAGGATCATTTTCCGTCAACAAAGGCAGATTCTTCTTAGGTTCGATACCAACATGTTTTAAGAAGACGGATCGAATGGCGTGACATTGCTGCTCATAGCGTTCAATAAATTGTTCCCCTGCGTGGTCGCCTTTAAAACCAAGCCGCCGCGCCAGCAAGCCGATGGAAGGAGGATCTGTTGGCAAGGTGTAATTCTGGCGGTAGTCGACCAATTGCATGTAGTGTTCAATGGTTCGAAGAAAAACATATCCTTCGGCAAGGATATGCGCATCCGAGGGGCTTAATAAACCTTGTTCACGCAAGCGGGGAATTGCCTTTAACGTAGCACGCGTTCGAACCGAAGGGTGGATCATCTGCAGGGTTTGAACAACAAATTCAATATCCCGGATCGAACCCTCCCCCAGCTTAATTTCCCCCCAGCGGCGTCCTTTTTCTCGAAGAAATTGCTCTGTTTGCTGTTTCAAAGCAAAAATGCCCGCTCTGACTTCATCGGCTGGCGTTCCGAAAAGGTAAGGTTCAATCTCATTCCGCAGGTCTTCACCAAAAGATATGTTGCCTGCTATAGGCCGGGCTTTGAAAAAGGCTTGTTTTTCCCACAGACGGGCATGCTTCTGGATATATTCCAAATAGCCATCCGCGGAAGCGATCAAAGGGCCATCATTTCCCCATGGTCGTAAACGCAGATCCACTCGGTAAAGGAACCCTTCCGAAGTTGTGGTAGTGATGGATTTTAAGAATTGTCTTGCCAAGCGAATGTAACTTTCCGCATGTTTCTTAACCACAAACAGTAGGTCGATATCCGAACTATAGTTGATTTCCCAACCGCCCAATTTCCCCATGGCCAGGATTACAAAATCATCGGGTGCAATTTCGGTTTGTCGAGCTGAGAGAGACAGGCAAGCGCGCACCAATCCAATCGCCATTCGGGATAACTGAGAAAGAACCGCCTGCAGATCGTACAATCCAAGAAAATCGTTTGTTCCAATTCGTAAATATTGACGGCGCTGATACTGCCTTAGGGAATTCAGCTTTTCTGTGTCAGACTGGATCGATCCGGCAGCTGATAATGCCTCGGTTTGGAATTGTTCAATGGTCTTGCGCTCAGTCAAGAGTTGGCGATTGTTGAGCAACTCGAGCGCGTCCGGGGTGCGCAGAAGAATTTCGGTCAAAAATGGACTGGAAGAGAAAATGGTCACCAGGATTTCAATGACCCGAGGGTTTATCCCTAAATCCAAAAAAAGATCCGATCCTGAGCTTTCCAAGAAGCGTTCAAAATTGACAAGAGAGCGATCCGGATCGGCAGAGGAATCCAGGGCTGCTTTTAGAAAAGGAAAAATAATTGACAGGCCATCAGGGTCCAGTAAATCCATTCTTCGAAAAATGTTTGTGGCAGTCTTCCAGTCGGTGAAGCCACATGACTTGAGGGCTGATTGGGCTTTCGTTTCGTCAATGAAATCACTTAGGTCAGGGAAATTTCGGCTTCCATCAATCATCCTGAAGATTATACCGTAGAGACCGGCACAGGTTTCCCTGCATAATGCAAAGTGGAAGAAAGAAGGAAATGACCCATTTGGGTAATATGCAGACGGAAAGGAAATCCCTATAATCTCCATATAGAAATTTCAATAATTATTTCATTCCATCGAATGTCAAAAGAAGGAGATTTTGGTATGGCAAAGACGGTAAAAGAGGTACTTGAAATGGGGAAGAATGTAAAAATGGTGGATCTGCGGTTCATCGATGTACCCGGTACCTGGCAGCATTTCACTATCCCGGCGCATCGCTTGAATGAGGAGTTTTTCGAAGAAGGAATTCCTTTTGACGGTTCTTCCATCCGCGGTTTCCAAGAGATTCATGAATCCGATATGCTTCTACTGTTGGATCCCGAAACTGCTTTCCTCGATCCCGTTGCTGAAATTCCAACGCTGGTGATCAGTTGCGATGTGCATGATCCGATCACCCGGCAACCTTACAGCCGGGATGCGCGCTACGTCGCCAAAAAAGCCGAAGCTTATTTGAAGCAGACCGGCATTGGGGATACCTGCTTTTTTGGACCGGAAGCTGAATTCTTCATTTTTGACAATGTCCGTTATGCCAGCAGCACTAATGAATCCTTTTATGCCATCGACAGTGCGGAAGGTTGGTGGAACAGTGGAGATGCCACCAAGCCGAATTTTGGCGGCCAGATTCTGCCCAAACGCGGCTATTTTCCGGTTCCACCGACGGATACATTGCAAACAATACGCAGCAAGATTGTTATGGCACTGGAAGAATGCGGCGTTGAAATGGAACTGCACCACCATGAAGTGGCTACAGCTGGACAGGTTGAATTAGGAATGCGATTTAATACGTTAACCCGCATTGCCGATCAATTATTAATTTACAAATACATAGCCAAAAACGTCGCTCGCCAGAATGGTAAGACCGCTACCTTCATGCCAAAACCTGTTTTTGGCGATAACGGCTCCGGTATGCATGTTCATCAGTCAATTTGGAAGAACAATAAGAATGTCTTCTTCGATCCATCCGGGTATGCCCAAATTTCAGATACAGCCAAGTACTATATTGGAGGTTTGCTTAAACATGCCCCGGCACTCCTGGCAATAACCAACCCGACCACCAATTCTTTTCGTCGCCTCGTTCCGGGGTATGAAGCACCCGTAAATCTGGCTTATTCCCAGAGGAATCGCTCAGCAGTTTGTCGCATACCTGTAACCTCCAACGAGAATGCCAAGCGCATCGAATTCCGCGCGCCTGATTCCACCGGTAATCCCTACTTATGTTTTTCCGCCTTGATGATGGCAGGGCTGGACGGTATTCAGAACCGGATTGATCCGGGAGAACCGGTTGACAAGGATTTGTACGAACTGCCCTCTGAAGAAGCCAAGCATATCAAACAAGTGCCCGGTTCGTTAAGTGAAGTATTTGATGCTCTTGAAAAAGACCATGACTTTCTATTAAAAGGTGATGTATTCACAATGGATCTTTTGGAAGCGCATGTTTCCTATAAGCGCCAGAACGAACTTGACCCTGTGAGGATTCGCCCTACTCCGTATGAATTTTCACTATATTACGATATTTAGTCTGCGTAAACATTGAGACTTATTAAGCCGGAGGCCGAGGAAATATTCTCGGCCTTTTATTTTTCCCGGAATTTATGATATCACTGATAAAGTTCCAATCAACCGATTCATTTCGTCCCTGGAAATTTCTGGATCGAGTTAGCAAACTGTGGCCTATCTTTCCTTGGCTTGTCTGCCTATTTAGAGGAAAACCACCTTTGACAAGATTCCATAATAAGATCGGAAAAAGTATCGGTGATACAATTTATATTAATGAATTAAATCTATGACAACACTTAATCCGGATCCTCGGCTACTCGAAGCTCTCGCCAGTCTTAATGAAATTGGTGCAACCGTCAACCAAATTGGGTTGGATGGAATAGTTAGCGTGGAAACCACATTAAATCTGATCGTCCGAAGCGCCATCCGTGTTGTGCCAGGTGCTTCCACTGTTATTTATACCTATGACGTAGGACGAGAGTGTTTTATTCTCTCTTCACGAGTAACAGCAGGAGGAAAAGATCAACCAGATTCTGGTGATGAGCCGCGCGCGGATGGTCTGGGGATTCGTGCCATAATCCAGCGCCGCAGAGTGCTCTCTTACGAAGAAAAAGATATAGAAATTCACCCTGTCAGGGCAAGAGGCGGAGCAAAAGTAACGGGGTGCTTTCCTTTGATTGTGGCAAATCGACCAGTGGGGGTTTTATATGTATACCTGGAAGAAGAACGACAATTCAGCCAGCTAGAATTACTGATGCTGGATAACTTTGTAAACCAGGCTGCCATGGCCATTTATCATGCACACAATCTGGCTACCATCCAACATGATTTGGCTCGCAAGGAAGAAGAATTGACACGTTTACGACGGGCGGGTCTGCTGATTTCTTCCCGTCTACGCCTGGAGGAGACGCTTGAATCGATTCTTCAAATGGCTTTGGAAGTGACCGGTGCTCATTATGGTATCTTTCGATTAATGGACAAGAGTGGACAATTTTTAAATACTCGGGCTGTGGCGGGTGAGCACCTGGCGCGCCCATTGATTGAAGCCTTGCCAATTGATTCCAAGAGTGTCATGGCCTGGGTGGCTCATAGCCGCCAAGCAGCGTGTATTCCTGACCTTCGTGAGGAACCCTGGTCAAAAATCTATTATCCCCTGGACGCCAGTCTCGAGATGCGTTCAGAGCTGGCAGTGCCGTTGATTGGAGCAGGCGGACGACTCGAAGGTGTTTTGAATTTGGAAAGTCCTTCCGTGGGAGCATTTAACGAAGATGACAGTCACCTGCTTCAGGCACTTGCTACACAGGCTGTCATTACCATCCAGGAAGTCAGCCTATTGGATGCTCTCCAGGAGGTAGCCCACCTCTTGTTGACGCAACCGTGCCAGAAGGTTCTTAATCATTTGGTGGAACTGGCCTGTAATTTATTGGACGCAGCTACGAGCGCTATCTGGACTCTCAGGGGAGAAGACCTGGTTCTTGAGGCCTCCAGTGGCGGGTACCAACATGGCGATACCATTCCTTTGGAAAACAGCCTAGCGGGACAAGCTGTCAAGAATCGGGGCACAGTTATTTCCGAGGATGTACGGTTGGATGAACGTTTCCACAGAGTCGATTTAGCACGCGGTCAAAATTGGGCGCGGGCGTTGATTGTCCCCTTATTGCCTGGCAACGATGCTGTACCAATGGGTGCATTCGGTGTGTATAGTTCGAACACTTCTCCAGGTCATTTTGCCGACTCGGAATGGGATAAAAAAGTTTTGGTTTGCCTTGCAGATTACGCCGTACTCGCCTACCAGAACGCCGCCAGGCAGGAAGCTTTGAGAACTTCCCAGGAACAGCGTTCGGTTGCTGAGACATTTGCCGCGGTTGGTGATGTTGCATCAAACCTGCTACACCACTTGAACAACAAGGTAGGAACCATACCGGTCAGGATTCAAGGAATTGAAGATAAGTGCCAGGAAACTCTGGTCGCCAATCCATACTTATCCCATAACCTCGAAGAAATCGAGCGATGTGCAACAGAAGCCATGGAAAGCGTAAGAGAAAGTCTTTCGCATTTAAGGCCTATTAAGTTGGAAGCGGTGTCAGTTTTAGATTGCGTTTCTGCTGCAATCCAATCTACAAAATTGACTCCCGATATCGATATTCAATTGGTTAAACTGGATCGTCTCCCCTTTGTTACGGCTGGTGAGCGGACATTAACGTTGGTTTTTACCAATCTGATTGAAAACGCTGTGGATGCAATGGAAGGCCATGGGACCATATTTATTATTGGCAGTATAGATGGTGATTGGATAAATATAGCTGTAAGGGACAATGGTCCTGGTATCCCGCCCAATCTTCATAAGCATATATTTGAATTGGATTACAGCGGGCACGGCACTATAAAACCCGGTAAACTAGGATTCGGCCTATGGTGGGTCAAGAACCTTATGACGCGCTTGGGAGGATTTGTTAGTGTCGAAAGCGATGGAATTCGAGGAACTACCTTCAGTTTACGCCTGCCAAGGACTGATAATCCTCCAAAAATGGGTGAAAAATAATGAGGCAGCCAGTTACTCGCGCACTGATCGTAGAAGATGATGTTTCCTGGCAGCAAATCCTGAGTGAAATACTTACTGATAATGGTTTAACCGTCGACTTAGCTAGAAATTTGGAAGAAGCATTCAGTATTTTGAAATCAGAACCTCATCGCCTTGCCATTGTCGATTTATCTTTGGCTGGCAGTGACCATCATAATTTGGATGGCTTGCGTGTCTTGGATGCAGTTCGTCGCTTGGACCCCGATTGCCAGGCTATTCTATTAACTGGTTTTGCAACTGTTGAGTTAGCTGTAAGCGTTTTAACCGAATATGGTGCGTTTACCTTCCTGCGAAAGGAAAACTTCCAGCGCAAACAATTTCGTAAACTGATCGGTCGAGCGTTAGCGAGCGCTCCTTCTGTGGAAAATTCATCTATAAGATTTTCTGCAGCCGCGCCAGCTTCTAGCATAGAGTTAGCTAAGGAAGCGGAATACATGAATAATCAGGCGCTGGTTGTCGAAGATGACGCTGGTTGGCGCAGCATCTTGTTAGAATTGTTGGAAGATGCCGGCTTTCATGTCCGCATCTGCGCCAGTTTCGGCGAGGCATTCGGATATATACGGCGCGAAAAGTATATCTTGGCTGTTGTAGATTTATCATTGACCGATGATGTTTTGTGGGTGCAAGGGACGTCCCAAGAGCATCATGAAGGATATGACCTGTTGGCAGAAACAAAGTTGGCCGGGATTCCGACAATTGTAGTGAGCGGCGTGGCGTCGGTTGAGGAAATACAATTCGCCTATACGCAACATTCGATCTTTGCCTTTCTCGAAAAACAAGCATTTGATCGTATGATATTTATCCGCCTGGTTAATGAAGCTCGGCTCGCCTACCGCGTGGTGAGCGAATTGGATCGTCTGACTGACCGGGAACGCGAAGTGTTTGATTTAATGGCAAGGGGGATGACAAACAAGGAAATCGCCGATTCATTGGTTATTACTACCAATACGGTAAAACGTCATCTTAAAGCCATTTTTGAAAAACTGGAAGTGCATACCCGTTCAGCCGCAGCCGCAAAGGCAGTTGGCGGATTTTCCCCATCCTGAATTATTTATTAATATCAAGAACGCCCCCTTCTTCTCAATCGGGTGTTGTTTAGATTAAAATCTTCCTGCAGCATTTTTTGTGAAGAAGAAGGTAACAATGATGCCTTTAATGCAACCGGAACTTGACAAATAGAATATATGTTCTATAATCGGAGTATGGATGATGATATTGTCCGCTTAAGATCGTTATGTGAACAGATGGCCTTCGAACCCGCTGAGGAGCACAGTTTCACAGGTGCTTCTCATGTTGAAAGGACCGAAACCTGTCCCGATTCGGGCTTTGTGCACCCGGCAGTATTGCCGAATGGACAAAGAATCAAATTACTCAAGACCTTGCTCAGCTCGGCGTGTGAGCTGGACTGTTATTACTGCCCATTCCGGGCGGGTCGGAATTTCCGCCGCGCCACCTTTCAACCCGAAGAATTCGCTCGATTATTTGACATGTTATATTTGAAAGGATTAGCTGAAGGAGTTTTCCTGAGTTCTGGCATTATCAGTGGCGGAATTCATACACAGGATAAATTGCTCGACAGTGCTGATATTTTGCGGAATAAGCTTGGGTTTCGCGGATATATCCATTTAAAGATCATGCCGGGGGCCGAGCGTTCGCAAGTCGAGCGAGCCATGCAATTGGCTGACAGGGTTTCGATCAATCTCGAAGCCCCCAATAATAATCGCCTTGCAAAGTTGGCACCACACAAGCAATTCACAGAAGAATTGCTCCTTCCGCTTAAATGGATTCAAGAAATTCGGAGAACTCAACCTGGCAATAGAGGCTGGAATGGTCACTGGCCATCCTCTGTAACCCAATTTGTAGCAGGTGGCGCTGGCGAATCTGACCTTGAGCTTCTTACCACCACTGAATATCTATATGCACAGCTTGGCTTGCGACGGGCCTACTTTTCCGCTTTTAATCCAATCCTCGACACACCCCTGGAGAATCAACCACCAACACCAGTAATCCGTGAGCACCGGTTATACCAAGCCTCTTTCCTTATACGAGACTACGGATTCGATTTGGAGGAACTACCTTTCGAAATAGATGGCAGACTGTCTACCCAGGTTGATCCGAAGTTAGCATGGGCACAAAAAAATCTGTCCGAAAGCCCGATAGAAGTGAACCGGGCTGAGCGCCGTATCCTGATACGCATCCCAGGAATTGGTCCCAAAAGTGCAGAAGCAATCTTAAGGGCACGTAGAAGGGCTAAAATACGAGATATGGCTTCTTTAAGAAAGATAGGCGTAATAGCTGACCGAGCCGCGCCATATTTACTAATTGATGGACGGCGCGCCTGCTACCAACCAACCCTTTTCTAGCATCCGGTTGATCGACCGGATGCTTTTCTTCAAGGAACCTTAACAAAGATTTCGTCATCCTAAGATTGTTTTGGGATTGGAATCTTTAAATTGGTTGATAAGGAAGTAGAAATCCATGAATAATTTGTACTTAAGCCTGACAATGATCCTTATGATTGGATTAGTTGGACGTAACCTCCCCGATACACAGGCCACAACCAACTCGCCCAATGAAGCTTTCACCCAGGCTGCTGAAACCGTCGTTACGGAATTGACAAAGGTTGCTTCTCTGGCTTCAGTGGCTCCTATTGAACCAACTGATACAGCAACTTCGATTTATTCGAATCCACCTTTCCCAACCAATACCCCTACATTTACACCAACCAATAATCCCGTCCCATGCAACCTGGTTAGTTTTGTGTCAGACTTGACCTATCTGCATAATACCCTTGTTGTCCCAAACCAGACTTTCATAAAAATCTGGCGAATCCGCAATATGAGGAGTTGTTCCTGGAATTCCAATTACATGCCGATTTTTGATCAAGGCGATGGGCTTGGAGTCACTGCAGGGAATACCCAGGCATTGTGATCACCTTTTCTGCAATTCCACCCATGCCCCATCCCAAGGCCGTCCCAAGCGATGACCTTGGGAGACAGTAACCTTGCTTAACTTCTGGGCAGTCTGAGCAGCCAATATAGCAATATTGGCCCAATCATTTTCAAAGACAGCCAATTTCATTTGTTCTGCATATTGACCGGACCATGCCCATTCCATGCGAAATTTGTCGGCTTTAACCCAGTAGTCGCGCTTTTCCCAGGCTTCCACTGAAGCATCAATCGTTCCTGCGATGATCGATAATGCCAGTGCAATGAATGCGGCCAGGTCCCGGGCTTCGGGTCCGGGTTCGCTTTGCTTGGCTAGTTCGCGAATCGCCAGTACAACACCTTTTGTCAGGCGCGTTCGCTCTTTTCCAGCGTTATCGGGATTAATGATTCTGCTCAAGATTTCCTCCGGGAAAAAATATCTGCGCCATTATACTGCCATCCTCCTGGTTTTTTCTGCGGTTGTCTATGTGTTAGTATTCATTTCTTATCGGTTTGAATGAATCAATCGCCCGTTTTCATTATATGTAAAAGGTTAACAAGGATACGGCATTGATTGACGCACACCCCCCTTACGCTTATAATCTTGCAGTTCCGGGGAAGTGGCGGAATTGGCAGACGCGCAAGACTTAGGATTTTGTGCCGCAAGGCGTACGGGTTCAAGTCCCGTC
>JBEKCT010000050.1:0-20288 GCA_050014715.1 Anaerolineales bacterium
GCGGGGCGTGTTCGATGTGCGCCCGGCCATCCTGGGGCACCTGCAGCAAGGCGGCGACCCCTCCCCCTTTGACCGCATCCAGGCCACCCGTCTTTCCCGTTTATGCCTGGACTACCTGATCGGTCAATGCAACCAGGAAAGCAACAACTGTGCCTTCATCGGTTTGCAAAAAGGCCAGATTAATTTCCATGACATGCAGGATTTCGATCGGATGATCGATGCCAGGTACGAGCGGCCCAAGGAAGAATGGTGGCTGGAACTCAAGGGCATCGCCAGTATGATGGCAAAACTCGGACCGGGTGCGTGAGAATAACCGGAGCTTAATACCCTGGGCTTTAAAGGATTAGCCCATTTTCCCCCTTATTTTGGATCTTATAATTAGTACTTAGTAGGGATTGAACTGGAATTCCTTCCATCGTATTATTGTGGATAATATTAGTCTTGTTATTCACAAAGGAGATATCCATGTTCAATTTTGGAAAGAAAGTTGAAAAGGATCCGCAGAAGGCATTGGATAATGCCAAGAAATCCATGAACAGCGGGATTACGGGTGGGCTGACCAAAGCTTTCATGGGCAAAGATTTTGTCAACGATATGAACGGCGCGATGGATCAGGGCCAGGCGGCCTTGGACGGTCTCCAACAGCAGCAGTGGCTCGCCCAGAACGGCCTGGACGCAAGCGCGGAAGTCGTCATGGTGCAGGACACCGGCGCCACTGTCAATATGAATCCAGTGGTAATGCTTCAAATGAAAGTCACCCCGGTCGCCGGGGTTCCTTTCGACGTGACCACCCAGACCATGGTTTCGCGCATCGCCGTGCCACGCGCCGGTGACAAGATCAAGATCAAATACAACCCGGCTAACCCCCAGCAGGTTGCCGTCCTGTAATCAGGCCGGATAAAGAATTAATGAAGCAGGCGGACCTTTTGGGCCGCCTGCTTTTTCCGTCGATGGAACGCAAACCTCACGGCTTTAGAGCACCACCCAGCCCCGCCGTGCACCAGCCCGCACTGCTTCCGTCCGGCTGGTAACGCCCAGCTTGGCATACAGGCTGGATAAATGGAACTTGACGGTGTTCTCGCTGATATCCAACGAAACGGCAATCTGTTTGTTGGCTAGCCCTTGGGCAGTTAACTCCAGCACCTGCCGTTCTCTTTCAGTTAAAGGGTTGACCACCTGTTCGGCCTCTGCCAGGCTGGGCCGGCGCTGGCGCTCCAGCCCAGCCTGGACCAGCGCCGGCGAACCAGCCCACAGGCCCTCCGCCAGGGCATGCAGGACAACAGAAAATTCCTCCGCACTGGCATCCAGGGGCAGGATGCCCCAGACCGGCCAACCGGCCAACCGGGCTGCCTCATCCGGGTTGCCGGTCAAAAGCAGCAGCGCAGGGATTTGTTCCTCATTCAATTCATCAATGAAATCGGCCGAAGTGACCACCCACACATCCGCCTGAGGCAGCTCTTGCGGGAGTGCGGAATCCGCCAACATTTCCACATCCGGCAGACCTCGCAATACTTCATGCAGTCCGATGCGTAGTGCCAATGCCGGAGTAAGTATGGCAACCCGGATCAAAGGACATCCTCCTTGGGACGATCTTTGCGGGCGCCTGCCAGGAAACTCTGGATCAAGCTGGCCGGGATGGCCACGCTTTGATCACCGCCGAAAATCATGGCGTTCAAACCTATCACTTCCCCGCCGGCGTTTAACAAAGGCCCGCCGGAATTGCCGGGCGCCAATTGGACATCCGCCCGCAGGACCGGAACATCCCCATGCCGCCCGCGCAGGCTGGTGACCGCCGAGAGAACGCCTCCGGTCAGCACGTTGCGCTGACCCCAGGGGTGCCCGAAGGCGTAGACCAGTTCCCCGGGGCGCGGCCTGGAACTGGAAAATGCAGCCGCAGGGTAACCATTCGCCGGGATTTGCAGCAGGGCCAGGTCCACTTCAGGATCTTTAGCGATTACAGGGGCGTCATAGCTGCTGCCGTCGTCAAGCAGCACTTGCACCGAGCGGGCCCGGCCTACCACGTGCAGGTTGGTCAACACCAGGCCATCTCCGGCCAGTACGCCCGCCCCGGCTCCCCGCCTGCCATTGCTGACGAGAGCCAGCACTGGTCGGATGCGTTCTAGCAACTCGTCCAGGGCGGCATTGAGCAGTGCAGTGGTTTTCATGGCCGCGCTCCCACCTCCACCAAGAAGACTTGCGGCTTACCGCCCCGCAGGACTTCCATGCGGACGGATTTGCCGACCATATCGCCGGTAAGCTGGGTAAAGAGCGTATCATGGTCAGGGACGGGCTGGCCTTCAATACCGACCAGGATATCACCGACGATCAGCTGGCCGGCTTCGGCGGGGCTTTTTCGCTCCACGCTGACCAGCAGCAGACCGGTGGCCTGTTTGCGTTTTAGCTCCTTCTGCGCAGCCTCGCCAAGTTCAACCGCTTCGCTGCGCACGCCCAGGTAGCCGCGCTTGACCGACCCAGACCGGGCGAGTTGGTCCGCCACTTTCCAGGCATATTCGGCCGGGATAGTCAGGACGACCCCGCGTCCAAAGCCGGACGTATTCACACCCACTACCTGCCCTTCAGCGTCCACCAGCGGACCGCCGGAGAAACCCGGATAAGGGGTGGCATCGGTGCGAATGTATTTGTCGATGCTGCCTTGCGGCGTACGCAGCGGTCCTCCCATGGCGCTGACCACCCCCAGGCTGGCTTCTATGCCGGCATCGGAAGACCGGCCGAGAGCCAACACAAGCTGGCCAATACTGGCCTGCTTGGCCGGCTCGGCCGGGGTGGCATGGACTTTTTCCAGGCGCAGCACGGCCAGGTCTGAGCCGGGGTCGCGCCCGGCCAGTTGGGCGACAGCCTTCGTACCATCCGGTAGAAGGACGGTTATATCCTGCTCCTGTTCGATGACATGGTCGGCCGTCAGTACCATGTCGGGAGCAAAAGCGATCCCGCTGGCCGGCATGCGCCGGCGGGCATTGACCAGCAGCGTGTAAGCGGCGGCCTTTTCGGTCGCGGCTGCCAGGGAATTCGATAGTTCAACCAGTATATTGGACATATTTACTCCTTATATTGCATCAGTATACCCTCCTGGGCAAAACCTGGCATCCTCCATTTGGGTGGGCCGGGCCCATAAGAAAGGGTAGCCAAGGTATGCAGAGAGAAATCCTCTTAATCAGGCAATTCCCAAAAACCCAAATAATATAATAAATGTGATAAATTTAGTAGTGTATAATTGACCTCGATCAGCAGGTGATACCTGGAAAGAATCCTGCAAGAATGACCGGGTAAGAATACGATTTGGCTCGGGATGTACAACAACCAAAGAGGAGAAATCGGATGAAAACAAAAGGCTATTTTGTCCTGGCTGGGGTGATTTTCCTGCTGCTTGTATCCAGTGGCTGCACTTTTCCCATGCCCACACCTGGGCTGCCGACCTGCCCAACCGCCGGATTGCAAGCGCCGGTCCTGACCGGCCCGACCATGTGGTCGGTGGTCGCCTCGCTGGAACCTTCCCTGACCTGGAGCTATCCCGATCCAGGCTGCAACCCCCAGGGCTATGCCATCGACTTAAGCACCGGGCCATTATTCACCGACCACCTTGGCGGCGGCACCGGCAACCCCTCCACTTCCTGGGGGCCCGGCAGTTCCCTACAGCCCGGAAAGGAATACGAATGGGGCGTGCAGGCCATCAATGGGACCACGCTGGGCCCGCCCGCCGGTCATGATTACTTCTTTACCGGCCCAATGTGCGCCACCCCCGCGCTGACGGCCCCCAGCCTGCTCCAGCCTGCCAATGGTGCGATAATTTACGAACTTGACCCAAGTTTGATCTGGCAATATCCGGATGCCTGCCTGCCGCAGGGATATCGGGTGGACCTTTCCACCGACCCGACCTTCGCCGACACCAGCCTGAGCGGCGGCACCGGTAACCCATCCACACACTGGGGACCGGCCAACCCGCTGGCGAACTGCACGGTCTATTACTGGAAGATCACGCCGGTCAACGATACCACCCTGGGCCCGGCTTCGAGTGTATTTTCCTTTACCACCCAGGCGCCGGGAATCTGCCCCAAGCCGGCTCCGGTGATACAAAATCCGATCATTTTCGTGGCCTCTCCCACCCTGACACCCACCCAAACGCCTTCCCCGACGCCCACACCGTCCAGTTTCATCTTCATCCCTAACACCAATGCCAATTGCCGCATCGGCCCCAATCCGGTCTTTGGCATCCTGGATGTGATTTTGAAAGGCCAGAGTTACCAGATGGATGGGCGCAACCTGGATGGCAGCTGGTACCGGATCATGCTCAATCCCAATCAGGGCTGCTGGGTGCCCTCTACGGCAGGTGCTCCTTCGGGAGACCCTGTGAATCTGCGCGTGCTGTTCGAACCGCCCACCCCGACACCAATCCCCCCGACCGCCACGCTGGCGGTCTGCTCCCGCATAACGAATCCGAAGGTTTGCAGCGCGCAGCCGAACTGCAATTGGAAGCTCGGCATAACAGGCGGAAGCGCGTGTACGAGTAAGTAATCAGGATTATTTCCATATTTCAGACAGAGGATAAACGGTCGCTTCTCTTCGCCCAAGCGTTTAGAATAGGCGTGTCTGCTAGGCCGGATAGGCTTGGGAATCCTTTAACATTCAAGAACCCGTTTCCTGCCGGGAAACAGGTTCTAATCCTCGATGCAGTTCATAGACCGTCTTACGTGCTAAAGGCCGCATTCGCCACATCCGGCAGAGCCTCGAAGGCTGGGCGGGCGAAATAGTAACCCTGGAAGATGCTGATGCCGGCTTCATGCAGCCAGTGATATTCATCCGCATTCTCGACCCCTTCGGCCACGATTTCAATGGCCAGCTGTTCGCAAATTTGCTTGACGCCGGTAAAGATCCTTTGCTTGACGAAATCCTGCTGGATGTTGCCGATCAAAAAACGGTCGAGTTTAATGTAATTCGGCTGGTACTCCGCTAGCAGTTTCAAGCCGGAATAACCTGCTCCGAAATCGTCAATCGCGGTGGTAAAACCGAAATCCTGGATGAGCCGCAGGTACTGCAGCAAATTACGCTGGTCGGTCAGGCTCTCCATTTCAAGCACCTCGAAGATGATGTTCTCCACCGGGATGCCGCTGCGAATGGAGGCCTGGAAGGTCGTCATGATGCTCAGGTCGAACTCGTAGATGCTTTGCGCAGACAGGTTGAGGTTCAGGCGTTTGGGATTCTTAAGGCGGCTGGCCAGGTATATGGCTTTCGAACGACAGATTTCGTCAAATCGGGGGAAATCGTATTTGGGTACCTGGGCAAACACCGAAGCTGAAGGTTCGCCGTGCGGCCCGCGCACCAATGCTTCAAAGGAAATGATCTCCCGGTTGCGGGCATCCACGATGGGTTGGAACGCAAAACTGAATTCGAAGCCGATATTCCCGTTGACCTTGAAGGGAAAGATTGGTTTGAGGGTCCTGGGGCTATTCTGCATGACTTTTTCCTGATTCCGGTTGGATTTATTCCTCGCTGGGAATGTGCCGGAAAATGCTGGTTGCAACGTTTGTGCGGGGACCATCCCCAAATCCATCATAACCGTCCATCCCTCAATGCGGTATCCTATTATGCAGGTTCTTTGTTGCCTTATTATTGACCAGTTACATACGGTCTTTTGGCAAGGCTGCCTCCACCCCCGCTTTCCCTTCGTTTGAGCGGGGTCCTTATCCCCATTTATCTGCCTGCGGTATAAATCCCCCAGCTGTTCCGGTTGCTTTCTGCGGTACAATCCGCACATCAATCCGTTAATCTACAATCAAAAATCCTCTATTAGAAATCCTCAATCCCATGCCATCCGATACGCAAGTCATCTACTCCATGATGCGGGTTGGGCGCATCCACCCACCCAACAAACAGGTCCTGCGGGATATCTCGCTGGGCTTTTATTACGGCGCCAAGATCGGTGTGCTCGGCCTGAATGGAGCTGGCAAGTCCACCCTGCTGCGCATCATGGCCGGCCAGGATAAAGATTACGTTGGCGAGATCAGCATGAGCAAGGGCTACAGCGTTGGCCTGCTCGAGCAGGAGCCGCAACTCGACCCGCAAAAGACCGTCATCGAGGTCATCCGTGAAGGCGTCCAGCCCATCGTGGACCTGCTGAAGCGTTTTGACGAAGTCAATGGAAAATTTTCTGAAGCACAGGCGGACTTCGACGCGTTGATCGCCGAACAGGCCAGCCTGCAGGAAGCGCTCGACAAGGTCGACGCCTGGAACCTGGACAGCCACCTAGAGCTGGCCATGGACGCGCTGCGCTGCCCGCCCGCGGATACACCGGTCAAGGTGCTCTCCGGCGGTGAACGCCGGCGCGTGGCTCTCACCCGGCTGCTTCTGACAGAGCCGGATATCCTATTGCTGGACGAGCCCACCAACCACCTGGACGCCGAATCGGTGGCCTGGCTGGAACACCACCTGCGCGAATATAAGGGCACCGTCATCGCCGTCACCCATGACCGCTATTTCCTCGACAATGTCGCCGGCTGGATCCTGGAACTGGACCGCGGCTACGGCATCCCCTGGAAGGGCAATTACTCTTCCTGGCTGGAACAGAAAAAGAACCGGCTGGCTCTGGAAGAGAAGAGTGAGTCCAAGCGCCAGAAGACCCTCGAGCGGGAATTGGAATGGATCCGCATGTCGCCCAAAGCCCGCCAGGCCAAAGGCCAGGCCCGCCTGACCGCCTATGAGCGGCTGTTGAGCCAGGAAACGGAGCAGCGCCGCGAAGAATTGGAAATCTACATCCCGCCCGGTCCCCGGCTGGGCGATATCGTCATCGAACTGGAGCGGGTTAGCAAAGCCTATGGTGACAAGCTGTTGCTGGAAGACTTCAGCGCGAAGATTCCTCCCGGCTCGATCGTCGGCGTGATCGGCCCGAACGGGGCCGGAAAAACCACCCTGCTAAAGATGATCACCGGACAGGAAAGCCCCGACCGGGGCACAATCCGGATCGGAGAAACGGTCAAGTGGGCCTACGCCGACCAGACCCGCACACTCGACCCGGAGAAAACCGTCTGGGAGCTCATTACCGGCGGGGCGGAAACCCTTGCTTTGGGTACACGCACAATGAATTCACGCGGCTACGTCTCCTCGTTCAATTTTTTGGGCCCCGACCAGCAGAAAAAAGTCGGCGTCCTGTCGGGCGGCGAACGCAACCGGGTCCACCTGGCCAGAACGCTCACACAGGGCGCCAATGTGATTTTGCTCGATGAGCCCACCAATGATCTGGATATCAACACCCTGCGTGCCCTGGAGGAAGCCCTGGAAGACTTCGCCGGCTGTGCCATCGTGGTCAGCCATGACCGCTGGTTCCTGGACCGCATCGCCACTCACATCCTGGCCTTCGAAGGCGACAGCCAGGCGCGCCTATTCCTGGGGAATTGGACGGACTATGAGACCCACATGCGCGAGACGTATGGGAAGGACCTTCAGCCGCACCGGGTGAAATACAGGACCTTGAAGCGCTAATCAATTAAAATATTGAGCGCGACACGACCCGGCCTTTTGACCGGGTCGTTAGCGAGAAGGAAACGCACAGCGTTGTTCGCAGTTTCCAAATATTATGATAGTACCTGATTATGAATGAAACATGAATTAATCCTGGTTATGCAAATAATCGACCCTGCTTTCTTGGGGACACCAATTTACGCTGCGCTTTAAAGATACGTTCTTAACCATTCCAATTTTTTGCACCTGAAATAATAAAACGGCCCGGCTTCATACCGGGTCGTTTCAAGGAGGAGAAGAAGAATGTTCGCCTGTTCAAGCTATTTCTAAACAATATCATAGCACTTGATTATGAACAACCCATGAAATATGGTTTTTTAGCTGGTTTAAATGGGGGAAGAAATGAGTATATTATGGTTGAATCATTGCCAAAAGGAAAACGGCCCGGCTGCCTGCCGGGTCGCTTTTTAAGGAGGGGAAAAAGAAGAAATGTTCGCTTGTTCAAATCACTACAATCAATATCTTAATTCCTGAATATGAACGCCAGATGAATTCTTGCAGAAGCAGGGGAACGGGAAACACCCATGAATCCTCCTGCAAGAAACCGAACAGTCTGGGGGATGCGCCCGTATATAAAAGGGTGGCCTTCTGAACCTATCAACCTACCCCCAGAAAAGCCTTTGACCCTGAACAAAACGCAAGCCTTATCCAAACGCTACGGCGGCAAACTGGCCGTAAATAACGTCAGCTTCGAAGTGCAGGCCGAGGAAGTTTATGGCTTCCTGGGTCCGAACGGCGCTGGTAAGAGTACCACCATCAAGATGATCGTTGGGCTGCTGCAGCCCACTTCCGGCACGGTCCGGGTGGCCGGGTACGAGTTTCAAGTGTATTCCTGAATGCATTTTTCCTGCCTATCTCTTTCGCCTTATTCAATGGCCTCCCTGCTACTTGTGGCCGTCTTCACCTGGCCCCAGATCTATGGCACCCTGGCCGGGGCAGTAGCCGGTATTGCCATCTGCGCGACTGCCGCGCTCCTGCCGCCCTGGTTGGTCTGGAACAGGGTGGAAAGATTGAATGAAAATTAAAAGATTGACCTGACTACATACCGAATCTGCGTGAGTATAAGAGTGCGGCCATTGTGACAATATCTGCACTATAAAGAATGAACAAAGCCGCCATCCAGATGACGAAGCCTGTGAGCACCCAGCGCAACCGCCCTGCCAGGCGCGCGCTGAGCCATTCACCGGCCCGCACGAACAAAAGCGGGAAGGTGAGCATGGCCGGGAAAAGAAAGATCGCTTTCATTACCGAAAAATCCCGGTACAACAATGCATAAAGGATGATGAAGAGGCCGAAGCCGATAATAATCACTGCGGTCAGGCCGAAATGGGTCTTTTCGGCCAGGTTTGGGTCGTGTTTAATCAGGCTTTTCAGGAATAGGAATATTTCCGTGGCCGCACCCGCCAGTAGCACCAGCGTGGGTAGAAGCGCGAGAATGTAGATCGCCCGGCTGAGGGCGAAACCCTCTTCGCCGCTGGTGGACCAGGATATCGGCCAGTTCTCAAAGTGCACAGAATTTGCCCGGGCATATAATTGCGTCCACAGCGATGTGCGGGTCAGGGTATAGCCATAGCCATTTTCATTGCGGGGGTAACGGAGCAGGTCGCCGAATTTAAAGGTGAAAAATCCATCCTGGATGGACAGGATCCCCGGCCTGCCGGCGGAAGTTTGAACAAAGAAGTTTGGCAGGGGCTGCTGGTCGATATTCAACTGGATCGGCGAACCATAATCCCGAACGTTTGAAATATATTGATTGAAAGGGTTGAAGATCGATAGAACCAGGCTGGCCAGCCCGAACAGGCCGGCGCTCCACAGCATTCGAGCCCGCTCTGGTTTTTCCAGCCACGCTTTGACGAACAGCGCCAGCAGGATTGCAATTGCAGTGATCCAGACGTTGGTCTTGGAACAAATCCCTAGGATGGTAAAAAGCAGCATCAGCAGAAAGGTGACGGACCTCTTTTTCTGCAGGAATGCATATGTGCAAAAAAGCGCCAGGGTGGAAAAGAGGATCGCGAAAGTGTCGTTCGTAACCTGGGCATTGATCCCGATCAGTCCTGGGTTCAGTGCAACCAGTCCAAAAGCAATTACTTTCAGGAGGCCGTTTTTACCAGGCAGGCGATCGAGAAACATCCCGATGACCAGGATGGTGATCAATCCGGCCGTGTAATTTAACATCTCCACAGCCAGGATCATGGAGCTTGGGTTGGAGTTTTCCTGGCCGGTCAGTTGAAGGAATTTGGCGGCGGTAAAGTGGAAAAGCTTTGGTTGGTAACATTCCCAGCAATCCGCTTTTTCCGGCAGGCGCTCCGTTTTCAAGATCAATTGGATTACCGCGAAATGGTCGTCATTTGATTCACGGTTAAAGACCACCAAACCCAACCGCAATCCAGCGGATATTAGAAAGATGAGTAGGATAAAGGTGTGGGTTATGCGATCTGGAATATTCGTAATCTCGCTCCCAGGCTGGTTTGGAAAAGTATAACATACCTCCTCAAAGGAACTGCCACCTGCCTTGCAGGTTATATTAAAGAATTCTGGAACAGATTGCATTTAGCCGGATCCACAAAAAGCGGTTGCTCTATTTCAGGTACTTGCCGGATTGTGTCCAGGCACAAAAGAAATCGTATAATGGAGGGGTCATGTTCAGGAAAAACCTTCTGCTCATACTCGTCATGTGTACGGCTGCCTGCCGCCCGGTCATGCCTACTCTCATCCCGACACCTGCGACTGACCAGATCAACCTGGAGGAACAGGCCGTCTACGCTTTTCTGTTGGCGAAGTTGTACCAGCATAAAGGCTACGTCATCATGGCTGATACCGCCACAAGTGCCACCGGGGTGGAGGACACCGCCCAGACATTGGACTATGTCCTGCAGAACATACACGGCCTGGCCTCTGAAACGCTCGCTAGTTTCAAGGCCCGGAATACCTCCGCCCAGGTCCTGGGTCCGGATATGCAGCTCGGCGGCCCCTATAAGCTCTTAAGCCAGACCGCCAGGAACCAGATCTTCAGCCAAAACCAAAGCGGTTGGGATATTTTTTACAACCGCTACCCGCAGGCGCCCGGTATCACCACGTTTTCGCATGTCGGCTTAAACGCCAGCTTCGACCAGGCACTGGTTTATATGGGCACGCAAAGCAACTGGCTGGTTGGTACAGGCTATTACTACCTTCTAAAGAAAGTTGAGGGAATCTGGAGCATCGATCAGCAGGTGATGATCTGGGTTTCTTAATGCGGGTTTTCCCAATCGTTATACCATCCATGGGAATTAACTCCGCCCCTTGCCAGAGCAGCGGGCGGCTGGAGAAACAACACTGACATGCGAACGTCCCTGCGCTGGCAAGTAGCTGCTTTTACGGTTGTCCGGGGCATCTTCAACACCCTGCACCGGATGGTGTACCCCTTCCTGGCAATCTTCGCACGCGGCCTGGGCGTGGACCTGACCACCATTTCCTATGCCCTGACCGTGCGCGGCGTGGTCGGGACTGTCGGACCATTTGCAGCATCCGTGGCCGATCAACGTGGACGGCGCTTCGGTATGCTCATGGGAGCCATGCTTTTCATGGCCGGAGCCGCTGTGGTCGTCTTCTGGCCCAGTTTCCCTGGCTTTACCATTTCCCTGGCCGCGGCGACACTGGGGAAATATATCTTCGACCCGGGCATGCAAGCCTACATCGGCGACCGCGTCCCCTATCAACGGCGCGGCCGGATGATTGCCATCACAGAGTTCGGCTGGTCGCTGGCTTTCATAGTGGGGGTTCCGCTGATGGGTCTCCTGATCGCCAGCAAAGGCTGGATGGCCCCCTTCCCACTCTTGGCGCTGTTGGGGGTGTTTATCGTTGCCGGTCTTTTTTGGATGCTGCCAAAAGAGCAAATTCCATCCGACGCTCCGCGCTCGCGCGATAATTTTCGACTGGTGCTGACCTCCCTGCCAGCCCTGGCAGGTCTGGCCGTTGGGTTGCTTGCCTCTGCTGCCAACGAACAGGTCAACCTGATCTTTGGCGTCTGGCTGCAGGATTCCTTCGGCCTCAAAATTGCTGCACTCGGGGCAGCCTCGGCCGTGATCGGCATCTCCGAAATGAGCGCCGAGGGCTTGGTGGCCGCTTTTGTTGACCGTCTGGGCAAACTGCGAGCGATTGCTTTCGGCCTGGCGGTCAATTCACTGGCCGCCCTGGCCCTGCCTTGGCTGGGCCGGACGGAATGGGGCGCATTAATCGGCCTGTTCTTCTTTTATATCTCCTTTGAATTTACCATCGTCAGTTGCATCCCGCTAATGACCGAACTGCTGCCTTCCGCGCGTGCCACCCTGATGGCTTGCAACGTGGCCGCCCTCTCCTTCGGCCGTGCCATCGGAGACTTCATGGCTCCCCGACTGTACGGACTGAGCTTCCTGGCGGTTGTCCTGGGGGCGGTTGGCTTTAACCTGCTGGCTGCATTGGCGCTCGCGCGGCTTTCAAAGGAAAGACGGCAGGTTTCAGCCTGAATAAAAATTTCATTATGCCCGGACTGTTTGCAATTTGTCCAGCTTCCATGCCGCCAATGGGATAATTGCCATCATAAGGTACGGGATCGTGTAAAGCGCAGGTTCCCATAATTCAGAAAACAACAGGAGCAGGGAAGCTGTCAAAAGAAAAGCCGTCCAGTGGGTTGGACTTAGATTTGTTCGCGTTTGGGGATGAACTTTCGTGCTTGGGAGCATGGTACCTGCGAGGGTCTGACCTTTATGTCCGCCAATGATTATCAATCCCATGATGGGAATGAGCAGAAATCCCAAATCGTGAAAATGGAGATGCGGAGAAGCGAAAATGCTCAAGCAGGCTGCCAATACCAGCTCGCGAACACGGATAAAAGGGGATATTTTCCAAAGGATGGACAAACCGGCCAGGGCGGCCACAAAAATAACCCAGGTGAGTCCGTGCAACAACCCCGGTTGTATTGCAGGAAAGAACCGCAAGAGCATGCCGGTGGAATTGAACATGTAACTTTCGTTCAACCCAAAACCTTGCCCGCCTGCAGTGAGGCTTTCCATGTTAATAAAATCTTTTATGCCGCTCACACCAACCAGCCATGCGCTGAAAATCGCCATTAACAACGCCCCGGCCACAAACCACCACCAAACCTTGCGGCGGTTAAATAAGAATGGCACAGCCAGGATTAAAGCAATTTGAGGGCGGATGACCGTCAAGGCGAGACCGAGCCCCGCAGCCCAATCCTTGCCACGCACCATCCCAACCAGCCAGATCATTCCTCCCAATATAAGGAAGGTCGTATCCTGACCTTTTAACAGGCTGGCATATACCGGATAGAAAGATATGGCTGCAATAAGCAGGAGCAAGCGCGAGCGGAACGTCCATTGCAAGGAATACAATATCCGCTCCATGAGAAATGCACTGCCAATATAAAAAATGAAGGCTACCAGCACCCAGCGCCAGTAGGATGCCAGGTAATCCGGAGTGCATATCAACTGTAGAATGAGCACCAGCACAGGGGGATGGATAAATGGCAGGAGTTGATCCACATGCAGAGGCCCTCCTATGACCGACTCCTGTATCTGAAGCTCGGTCTGAATATCATAAAGTAAATGGTATGAACCGCTTGCAGCGATCCTCCCGGCAGTATAAAAGGCAATAAAATCAGATGGTTTATGTGTATCCGGCTGGAAAACCACCAATGACCATACCCAGCCTTCCCAGAATAATTGGAAGACCAGTCCTGCGATCACTAAAACGAGCAGCAGATTTATCCGTCTCACCTAGTTACTCCTACGCCATACGGTTCCAGGAGGACTATCTATAATGGATATCTAATTTTGAGGCAAGATCACAGGTACTTTGTTGCGTTTTTCAATGGATATCGCCTTGCACACACACAGAGCCAGTACCATCATTGTCACAAAGTACGCTTCTGCGGAAAAGTGCGATAGTAATGGAATAATAGCAGCAGCCGCCCACATTACAGCCGTTTTGATCGACCATTTTTCGCTTAACCAAATCATCGCAGGAATCAGCAGGACCAAATCGTATGCGTATGATCTTACGGCACAGAAAAGGGATGCCGCCAGCGCCAGGGAAAGCAATGGAATTATTGGCAGGGATCGGAACCGAATGACTATGACCGCCGAGATGGCGACCAGGACAGCCGTCATGATCAGGTAAGTCACTCCGGTATAATTCTGACCCAACCCCAACAAAGATGGAAGTGTTGTAAATTTATAGAATTGGTTAATATCCGCACTTCCGATCCCTTTGGTGAGCAAAGCAAGCATTTGCCTGATCCAGTCCGGTGTGACCAAAAACTCGATCCCAAAGAGACTCAAGCTACTCAATGCTGCCGTGAGCAATGTTTTCCATCCGCCCAACCATAAAACCAGTGGAATAAAAATTAGGAATAGGTGTGGTTTCAAAAGAAGCAAAGGCATTAATAGCCCGGCGAGATAATATCCCCGGCGTGCAAGCACAAACATAACCAGCACCGCCGCGCCCAAAACAAAATAAGACATTTGTCCGACACGATATACCAGCCAACTCAACCATATGACCATGGAAAAGATATACAGGCGTGCAAATAAATCAAACCCTTCGTAATGCTTCGTCAGGGAATGAATAACCAGGGCAGTAATAGTCAAACCCAGTGCCAGGAATATGAACGAGGCAGGCTCAAAAGGAAACATAGCCAGCGGTATAAATATCCATGCCACCCAGGGAAAATACCAGAATGGCAAATGAGCCGCCCCATAATTTGTATAGATCGAACTTCCTGCCAGGACATTATGGACAGCCCCATAAAAGACCTGAAAATCCCATAACTCATCACCCCGGCTCAGGTTTACCGTGTAAAGCATAAAACTGATCGCGAGTACCAGGTTTACAAGTACAAACACTCTGTAAAGGGTCTTTTGAATTTTCATCAATTGCATCCCGTTTGCCTGTTAGTCCAAAGTATAGCACAATGACGTATTTACCCAGGATGTTGTCTTTGTAATTTACTCTTGCTAATATTCCTTAAAGGCCATCGAGCGTCCAGGCTGTTCGCGTCGTATAATTCCAGCATGAATTTGCATGAAGGAATGGTGACTCGCGCTTGAAACCGAACCCGGGATTAACCCTGCATATCAAAGACAGACTGCGCTGGTACTGGTGGGTGCTGCTTATACTACTTCTGTCCCTGGCCTGCTATGCCCTGGCAGTCTGGATTGTCGGCTCCATGGATTACCATAATAATAACAACGACTTCTTCACCTTCTGGTTGGCCGGGCATATGATAACACGCGCTGGCAGTCCATATGACACGGCTCAATGGCTGGCAGGCTATCATCTGTTCGACATTAGATACATCCCCAACCCGGCTTTCTTGTATCCGTTGCCGCTGGCGCTGCTCCTGGCTCCGCTCGGCCTTCTGCCATTCCACAGCGCCTATGTCTTCTGGGTGGCGCTTACCCAGTTGATGATCGTTGCCTGCCTGGTAATCCTGTTGGCCATGGAAACCAATCCGCGTGGAAAGTTCTTTTTCATTCCACTTCTTATCGGGATCATGTTATTTCGTCCGACCAGCTTGACCCTGACCCAAGGCCAGGTCAGCGGGTTGTTCCTGTTCGCGCTGGTCTGGATCGCATTCTTATGGCACAAGGGGAGATGGTTTTGGGGCGGCTTTCTGCTGGGTCTGCTGGCGCTCAAGCCCAACCTGGGTTTCATCATCATCCTCCTGGTAGCCATCTGGCTGGTGCTTAATAAAAACTGGCGGACTCTGTGCGGGACCCTCATCGCTGGGATCATCACGTTAGTCGCCGGGCTGATTTATAACCCTGCTTGGGTTGTGCAATACTTGCACGTCGGTAGCAACAAACTGGCAGAGACGTTCGGTGGTTCCCCGACCATCTGGGGACTGGGGGCGCTGATCAGCCATAATCAAATCACGGCAACTTTGATCTTCGGCAGCCTGACAGGATTGCTGATCCTGTTCGGGTTCTTCCGCGTCCTGCTGTCTGCGCATGCAACCATGCTGCCGGTGGACGTGGTTGCCCTGGCAGTTTGTGTGACCCTCCTGGTCACCCCCTACACCTGGACCTACGACCAATTGCTGTTGATACTGCCTCTCACCTCGGCCATCCTAGCGATGGACCGAATTGGCATCCGCTTTGTGTTGACTACTGGCGTTTTCCTCGCCATCGATGTTCTGGCTGTTATTTTACTTATTTTCGATACCCTTCTGCAGGTGGAGATTTGGAACGTGCTGGTCCCGCTGGCTGTTTTTGGCCTGTGCCTGGTGTATTTAACCCGGCGAATACCTTCCGGCAACCTGGAGGCCGTTTCCAAAAGTTAAAAAAAATAACACAGGCACTTGCTCCGGCCGCAAGTGCAGGCATAAACACGGATGATCACCGGGCTTTGAAAAAACCCTGATGAAAAAATTTTATATATAATTTATCTGCGTTCATCTTTGGATAAAAACTTTTCTGCCCTTTAACTAATCGAATTGGAGTCCCTATGCCTCTAGCCCCTTTCCAATTGGAACGCTACTTTGCCCTGTACGAATTCAAGGTTAAGTACCTGCTGAGCCCGTCGGACTGCGAAAGCCTGTCAATGACCGAATTGGTCCAGATGGCCACTCCCGCCAGCCTGGAGCTCTGGCAGGAACTGCGGTTAAGCTACACCGAAAGCCAGGGCCATCCTTTATTGAGGGATGAGATCGCCAAACTTTACCAGCATGTTCCCCCCGGCAACATTCTCATTGCAGCTCCCGAAGAGGCAATTTTCATCGCCATGCAAACGTTGCTGAAGCCGGGAGACCAGGTCATGGCCATCTCCCCGGCTTACCAATCGTTGCATGAGATCGCCCGCTCGATCGGTTGTGAAGTTAACCAGTGGAGTCTGGAACCGGCTGCGGGTGGGATTTGGCAGCTTGACCTGGACCGGCTGGAAGATCGCCTGACCGACCGCACACGCATGCTCGTTATCAACTTTCCGCACAACCCCACCGGTTATACAATCTCTCGCAGTGAGCTGGACTCGATTATTGCATTGGCCCGCAAGCATGATCTGTATCTTTTTTCGGATGAGATGTACCGGCTGCTGGAATATGCTCCAGCCATGTGCCTGCCGGCTGTCTGCGACCTTTACGAAAAAGGGATTTCCTTGTCCGGCCTTTCAAAATCCTTTGCCTTGCCCGGGCTGCGGATCGGCTGGCTGGCAACGCAGGAAAGTGCTTTGGTTCAAGCCTGGCTCACTTACAAAGATTACACCACCATTTGCAACAGCGCCCCGGGGGAGATCCTGGGTATCATCGCACTGCAGAATAAAGAGTGGATCGTCCGCCGCAATCTGGCTATCATCCGGGCAAATATCGCCAGCGCGGAAGCGTTTTTTGGCAGGCATGTACAGTACTTTTCCTGGTTCAGCCCAAAAGCCGGTTCGGTGACGTTCCCGGCCTGGCTGGGAGACGGACCGGTCGAACAATTCTGCCAGGATCTACTCGAAAAGCAGGGCGTCATGATCGTCCCGGGCAGCCTGTTCGATTTCCCTGGGAATCATTTCAGGGTCGGGCTGGGACGCAGGAATCTCCTGGAAGCATTGGCGCAGGTCGAAGAGTACCTGAAAGGAATGCTAACCGGCGCAGTATAATTTGTCTGACAAATCACCTTCCACCAGGAATCTACCCAACCGGAAGTGGAATCGGGAGCAAAAAATGCATGCTGAATTAAAACAACAGATTGAACGGCTCACGAGCCGGGGTGCCACCTACGTGGATGCACGCTGGTATCCTTATGAAGAGACCAATCAATTAATGATGTGGAACAGCAACCTCAAGAATGCCAGTTCTAGCCGGGAGAGCGGAATCGGTATCCGGGTGCTTTACCAGGGTGCCTGGGGCTTCTCGGCCTCCTCGGATCTGGGTAACCTGGCCGGCTTGTTTGACCGGGCCTTTGATAATGCGCGTGTGGCGGCTGAACGGGTTACTTTCCCGGTGCGTCTGGCAGAAAAGGACGCCGTCCAAGGCAGTTTCGAAAGTCCTTCCCACATCGATCCATTTGAAATTCCACTGGCAGATAAAGTCGCTTTCTTGAAGGAAATGGACGGGAAGTTGGACCAGAAGGGCGTGGCTCAGCGCATCAGCAGCCTGACCTTCGTTCGCAAACACATTGTCTTCCTGGATTCAGAAGGCAGCCAGATCGAAAAACGCATTACGGAGGTCTTCGCCAGCCTGGAAGTGACCGGCATGGACGAGCACGGGGAGACCTTCGAACGTAAGTTCCATCTGGACAAGCACGGCGAAAGCCGCGGCTGGGAGTCGCTTGACCAGCCCTTCTTCGCCGAAAATGCTGAACGGATCGTCCGGGACCTGAACCAGGTCCTGACAGCGCAAGAGTGCCCCAAGGATGACCGCTCGGTCATCCTGCTTCCCGGCATCATGTACCTGCAGACTCATGAGACCATCGGCCACGCCCTGGAGTTGGACCGCATCCTGGGCTATGAGCTGGCTTTTGCAGGCGGGTCCTTTGTGACCCTGAACGATTTCGGCAAGCTGCGCTACGGTTCCGAAAAGCTGACGGTCCGCGCGGATGCCACCCTGACCAACAGTCCCGGCAGTTTTGGGTTCGATGATGATGGCGTCCCCGCCCGCAATGTTCTGCTGATCGACAAAGGCCTCCTGGTGGGCGCCATCACCGGCCGCCAGATGGTGGAGGAAGCCAATGCGACCGCCCGGCGCCCGATCTTCTCCGGCAGCGGAGGAGCCAACCGGGCCACCTCCTTCTACCGGGTCCCGATCGAACGCATGACCAACATAAATATCGACCCCGGCCAGGACGGCAGCCTGCAGGATATCATCAGCCAGACTGGCAAGGGCATCCTGCTGGATGGCGACCGTAGCTGGTCGATCGGCTCGAACCGCGAGCAGTTCCACTTCGGTACGGAGATCGGCTGGTTGGTGGAGGACGGCCGGGTCACCAAACCGGTTAAGAATTCCACCTACCGGGGCGATACACTCAAGTTCTGGAACTCGCTTTCCGCGGTGGGCGACTCTTCCACCTGGGAATTGAAATACGTGGATAATTGCGGAAAAGGCCAGCCCAACCAGATCATGCAACTGGGACACGGCGTTCCGGTCTGCCGCTTCGATAACGTCCGGATCGGAGAATAGCCATGCAGGAACAGGTCATCCAAACCTTGCGGGTTTTGCGGCAATATGCGCTTGGGAAAGGTTTCGAGATGGAACTGTTGTTTCATGAAGAAGACAGCTATCTCATGCGCTTTGCCAATTCAGCCATTTCCTTGAATACCAATGAACACCTGCTCCGGCTGGATATCACGGCCTATTCGGGCAGGCAGCGCGCCAGCTACAGCCTCATCACCGGCCTGGACAAGATCGACGAGATGAAGAACGGCCTCGACACGGCTGCAGCCATGGCCGGCCATGCCCAGCCGCTTAATTACCAGCCAACCATCCCGGCTTTTGCAGACTCCTTTGCAGACGAACACGGCTTCGACCCGGCGCTGGCCGGAATGGGTACTGCAGAAAAACTGGCCTTTTTCAACCAGGTGGTCCAGGGGTTGGAGAGCGCGGAGATCAAGCTTTCGGGCATCTTTTCCAGCGGCACCACCACGCTCGCCCAGATTACGACCAGGTCTGAGCATACCCAATACTTCAAGATCTCGGATGCCCAGGTGACCGTCGTCCTGTCGCATACCCGCCTCAAATGGGAAGTAACCGCCGAGCAGTCCGCCCAGAAGCTGGTTGACCTGGACCCGGCCCGCCTGCACCAGGAACTGGCCTTCCTGGTGGGGCACTACCAGAGCGATTCTCCCCAACAGATCCCGCTGGGTAGCTATGATATCGTTTTCGGTCCGGCTACTTTGGCCGATATGCTAAATTTCATGAACTGGCTTGGCTTCAACGGCGGCTCACTCAAGCGCGGTTTTTCCTTCCTGGCGGAAGATCAGGTCGGTAAAAAGGTTCTTTCGGAGCGCTTCACCCTGATCGACGATCCGAACCGGCTGGAAACCTTTCCCTTCAAACGCGACCTGACCGGGCTCGAACGCAAATCTCATCCGATCTTCGACAAAGGCGTATTCCAGGGTTTTCTCTGGTCCCAGGATGACGCCGATGAATTCAGCGCCAAACCTACCGGACATACAGTCCTGCACAAAAGCCTGATGCTGTCTGGCGGAGACAGGCAAGTTGGCTCCCTGGAAGAGCTGGTCAAGCTGCCGCACCAACAGGATCTGCTGTATATCCCCTTCATGCACTACATGAACATTGTCAACCCGACCAAAGGTATCCTCACCGGCAGCTCGCGCTTTGGTGCCTTGCTATTAAAAAAGGATGGTTCCGTGGTCATCCCATACAATGTCCGCCTGACCCAGAGTCTGCTGGATATTTTCGGCGACAAGGTGGCCTGGATTTCGAAGTCGATCGTGTCGTATAACACCTCCGAGAGCTATGGCGCCCGCAACCCGACTGCCCTGCTCGTCCCGCGCTTCATGCAGGTGAACGGCCTGGAAATCTCGCATTCCAATTCATCGTATTAATTTCGAACGACCGTATCAAATACAGCCGCGAGGCTGATCGAAAGAGTGTGCTGCCATGTTGATTCATTCAGCTTCCCAACTGCTCACGATAGCCGGCGGTCCGCAGCGCGGACAGGTTCTCGGCCGGCTGGGCATCCTTGAAGATGGCGCTGTTCTGCTCCAGGGTGAAACCATCCAGGCCGTGGGGACAAGCGCGGAATTACTGAAGACCTATCCCGATGAAGCCCGTCTGG
>JBEKCT010000051.1:0-20083 GCA_050014715.1 Anaerolineales bacterium
CTCGTAAGTGCCATGATCAAGCCAGCAGGCACCATAGGCGAGGTACTACACGCCCTGCGCGACGGGCAACTTACAACGATTTACAGCACCGACATTCTTGTGGAGATCATCGAAGTGCTTGGACGCCCTGCTTTCCGGACCAAGTACCACATCATGCCAGAGGATATCACCGCCTTGGTGAATCTGGTCCGATTGCGGGGTGAGTTAGTAACACCGCAGAAAAAAATATCTGCCTGCCGCGACCCCAAGGACAACAAATTCCTTGAGGCCGCACTGGCAGGAGAAGCGGATTGCAACGTTTCCGGCGACACTGATCTGCTTGTGCTGACGCCGTTTGAGGACATTCCCACCTTGCGCCCGGCAGAAGTCTTGACCAAGCTGTAAGCCGGTCGGGAAGATGCACTGTGGGGGAGATGAGCAAGACGAAAGAAGGATCGGGCTTAGCCACCAATTTCTTTGGCAGCTTTACTGATCCTTCGACCCTCCAGATCACTTATGAAAATCGATAATTCATAAACCTTTTTCTGGACGTCTAAATTGCGTGCCCACTGTTACTGTCTGTATCACCGAAAGATAGCGGTATAATTCGCGTAGAGCAAAAATGCCTGCAAGGTTTGAATGGGATCCCCTAAAGGCAAAGAACAACCTGCTCAAACACCAGGTTGCATTTGAAGAAGCTAGTTCCATTTTTGATGATCCGCAGTTCATCACCTTTCTCGATGATGAACATTCAACAAATGAAGAAAGATATATATCGATTGGAATATCAAATAAGAATCGTGTCTTAATGGTGGCGCATACTGAGCGCAAGGATAAAGTTCGGATAATAAGTGCCAGAAAGGCAACAGAAAATGAAGAAAAATTCTACCAGGAAGCCGGATGATTACGAATTGAAGGAAGAATACGATCTCTCAAAGATGACCGTTCTTCCAAAAGGTCGTTTTGACCCTTCGCACAGGATTGGTAACAATGTCATCGTTTTAGAGCCTGATGTGGCAAAAGCCTTCCCAAATGATGAAGCGGTAAATGGGGCCTTGCGTCTAATCCTGAAAGCCAGCCAACGCTCTCACCAATCGTAGCCATCCAGATTGTAGGTTTCGCACAGGTTGGCTGCTCGCGCACGAGCTGAAAGCATAGCTCATCTCAACATTTAGCACTCCTCCCCAAGGAACATTCCCTTTTTGTTTAAGAGAGTGAGAAACTCTGACTTAAACCAAGTGAGGCTAAACAAGACATTCATACCTTGTTGGCAAAAACAAAGTCATGACGGCATAAAATGAAGCATGTTTACAGGTATAAACTTGAAAAAGTAGAACAGGCGTTCTTTTTAACATAGATTCTTTTTCCTTATTAAAATTTCCATAGTTAAAATAATTCTATCGTTTAACTGTTTTCACATTATCCGAATAGTTGGGGGTACCTTGAAGCTACATATTTAAAGCATTCTCCCCTCTTCTTGTAATAATTATAGCTTATGAAAATAGCTGATTTATAAAGGATAATATGAAAACTTAATCCCGCCTACCGAACCAACTCTAGCTCTACTTTTGTTGCTTTTTCAAAAAAGCGCCAACGCTTCCCACAAACAAGCGGGCTTATGAGAAAATGGCCTCTGCCTCTTCTTGGTTCACTGCCCAGATGTCGCAGTAGTGTAAGATCAGGGGGATAATATCCGAAAACGAAGTAGATAAGATGCCAAATTTAATTCGCAAAAAAACAGGAAGTCTAGATTCTTGATGAGTACAAACCTCCTCATTGCCTCTGCTTGAATCAAACCAGTCAGAGTATTTGGTTATTTTGGTTCATAAGCGTCTTTCTCAATGCCTAAACAGGGTCCGAGTCCATTTTGAGGCAGTTGTTACATTTTTTCCATGTAACCGTCTATGTTCCGAATAGGGAACGATTCCATTTGATGGCAACCGATAGCCCATCTCCCAACTGGGAGATGCGAACGCTACCCAACAAGTGGTTGTGGCCGAGAGGTATTAAATGAATGATGCATACAAGTAATCGGATCATGAGACTGAACAGGAGCGGTACGTCACGTGACACTATCTCGGTGATCTTGATCCGCGATTTAACAGTGTTAAAATAATTACGCAATCAAAAGGCACGAGACTTCCAGAGATATTCATTTTCATGAAGATGATTTCCCGGTGCAGAAAGGTTTGAACGATATGGCAAAGAAATCCGTGGTTTTTACACTCGCTGCGATTGTGTTTACGATCGCCTTTTATTTCTTCTTTATGACCACCAAGCACGATCCAGTGCTTTCCAGGATCATGCCCTTTGGCAACGACCCATACGACTCAATCGGATCGTTTGGTGTGATCATCTCGGGATTCCTATCGATCTTTGCGATTGTACGGACGATCCTCCTGGTTCGAAAAAGCACGCCAACGAAAGGACAAATCATTTTCCTTGCCCGCACCCAGTTGGCTGTTCCGGTAGCAGCCATAATCACCCTTGTAGGTGACCTGATCGCCATGGCCCGTCATCCTTCTAGTTGGCTGGGACAGGCCGGCGAAAATGAACTGCTCCTGATGATTGCCAGCATGCTGTTTATTACTGTCCTACTGGTGCTGTCGATCCGCCGCTCCACGCGGGAAGAGCTGCAAGCCGATTCACACCAATGGCGAAACGCAGCCATCATTTCTTTGGTGGCGGTTGCCATCCTGGCACTTTACCCCGAAGCCTTGATCAGTAGCACCCTCGGAGAACTGTTCTCGCTTGCAATTGGAATCTTATTGCTTTTTCTCCCCATGTCTGCCTGGATCGTCGCCCTCCTGCCGATCGACCGCGAAGAACTCCAGGGGACTCGAAAGCCAGCCTGGCTTTCGAGGGGTTGGGTCCAATGGGCCGCAGTTACCATTTGCGGGGTTGTTCTGGGAATATTCCTGTTGATCGGGGAATTGCTGGGAAGCAAGGGCGGAATCGCGGTTCCAGTACGGATCGTGGTTTTCTCAATTTTTATCGGGGCCAGCCTCCTTGGACTCGCGATCGCCTATACTTTCCTTAGGAAACCACTTGGTCTCCTCTAACGACTAATTCCCTTGTGGGCATGACACTGGCTATTGTCGGTTGAAAAAAACACCCATCTGTTTCCCTGGTTGCTTTGATCGCCTTTGTGATCCTGTTCCCATTATAGTTGGTACACCTGATCATCGCTGCCTGCAACATCGTGAATGAGAGCCGCCCCGGTGTCGCCTTTTTGGAAGCATTGATCCGGGCGGGCGCCAGGGGTCTGGTCCTGGCTGCCGTCCTCGGCTGGAGGAAGTAAAACCGGGGTTTACCTTTTATCTGTTTATGCCAACCCTGGCAGAAGCTTCCGGTTATGAGATCTTTGCTGCACTGAGAAAGGACACCCTCGCCCCCGGCCTGATGCTTTATTTTTGCTGGCGGCTGTGGTCGGCTTTCTCGTCTCATTATTGGCCATACGTTGGCTATATGGTTTCACCCGTAATCATGATTTTCAGGTCTTCGGGGTGTGTCGCATTATTTTTGGCGGTATAGTCATCATGCTCGTGTTGATAGGATTCATCCATTAATAGCCGATGAGAGTCAGGGCGACGACGGTCTGGAAGAAACCATTATACGGATTCGATTGGGTGGCTGGGCCTGAAGGGTAAGCAAACGTATAGGAAGTAACGTTCGATAGCGTCAAGAAAACAATTAAGGGAAGAAGGATGAAACGTTTCACGAGAATCTCCTTTCTACAGAAACAAGTGCCCAATGGCGCGATTTTTCCCTAATATCCATAATTGCCGTATGGCAATAAGTTCCCAAATGATGGTAGAACGCATAAACATGATTCCTTTGCCGGTGCGTTTTGAATGAACCCTACAATTATCTGGAATTGTTAATTGTATTGTCCTCCTATTTTAGGACATCCTTGTCAGGTGGGGATGTCAGGCAGGTCACACTTTCGAAACTGCCCATGTCCAACCTGTAACCGACATCCTCCACCCGGGCCAGCCAGGAGTTTAATGGCAAGGTGGCCTCGAAGGGGCATAATTGGTTGCTCCAGATCAAGCTAGACGGCCTGGCATCTATTCCAACAGTCTGAAGGCCCAAAACGATGATATATAATATTGTGATGCGGTGGTTGAAGAGCCTGACCTCCGGAATCCCTCACTGGGGATTCATCGTCATTGCTTTGCTTGACATCTTTGTGGTGTTAGCCCTGGGCCTGCCGCGCCTGGTCAAACTTGCCCTAGTGCTTTCCCCGCCGGCTGTCTCCACTTCCACGAAAACCAACCGAGCGCCTGGTTCCTTGCCCAATCCGGCTCCTGCGTATCCACCCGGATGCACCGCGGTGGGACAGCAATGGACTTCGCCGGCGGATGGCATGATATTAGTATGCGTCCCGGCTGGAAATTTCTTGATGGGATCATCCGATGAAGATCAAGATGCCGCTGCCAATGAAAAACCACAGCATACCGTTTTCCTGGAAGCGTTCTGGATCGATAAAACGGACGTGACCAATGGCGAATATGCGCTTTGTGTAGCCTCCGGAGGCTGTCCTCTTCCAATGTCTACAATATCTTATAACCATGAGGCGTATTTTGGCACCCCCACCTTCCAGAACTTTCCGGTGACCAATGTCACCTGGCAGCAGGCGAGCCAGTATTGCGCCTGGGCCTACCGGCACCTGCCCAGCGAGGCGGAATGGGAGAAAGTTGCGCGGGGTACGGATGGAAGCCTGTACCCATGGGGAAATTCTGCTCCGGATCGGTATTTTCTCAATTTCAATTCATCCCTCGGTGACACCAGTGCGGTATGTCAATACCCGGATGGTAACAGCGCTTACGACGCTTGCGATATGGCCGGGAATGTCTGGCAATGGGTTGGAGATTGGTACGATGACAATGGTTACGCCACTGCCCCAGCCTTTAATCCGAATGGGCCACTCACCGGCATTTACAAGGTTTTCCGCGGCAGCCAATGGGGCAGCCCGGCCTGGGCCGTGCGCTCTGCGATCCGCCGCTGGAGACTACCAAACCAGTGGAGCTACAACCTGGGTTTCCGCTGTGCTGCGCCAGCCCCTTGATCAAGGTGGTCCGCCATGTACACTTTCTTTTCCTCCTTATTTAAAGCATTCATCTATCCTCTCGGCCTGGCTTGCCTCGGGCTACTGCTCGCGCTTATTTTACAGAATATAAAACGCTGGCGGAATGTTCTGACCGGGATTGTCCTGGCAATCCTGTGGCTGGGTGGCAGTCGCTATGTGGCCATTCCTCTGGCATATTCGCTGGAATGGCAAAACTGGCCAATTATTAACGTTCCTGCCGTAGATACGGTGGTGGTATTGAGCGGCGGTACGGATGGCCCCACTTATCCTCGCCCAGCGGTCGAACAGGATCAGGCCGGCGCGCGCATCCTGTATGCATACCGGCTATACCAGCAGGGCGTAGCGCCTTATCTCTTGCTGAGCGGAAGCCAGGCCAGCGCCCCGGGTACGCCAGAGAGTCTTTCTTCAGCACAAGGTATGGCTGACATTTTGCAAACGATGGGTGTTCCAGACCAGGCCATCTGGCAGGATAATGATTCGTTGAATACCTATCAAAACGCCGTTAATTGCGCAAAAATCCTAAAACAAAAAGGTGTGCGCCAGATCGTGTTGGTCACTTCGGCCATCCATATGCCACGCGCCATCGGCGTTTTCAAAAAGCAAGGCGTGGATGTATTTCCCGCCCCGACCGATTTCGATATGCCCATTGACGCTTTAACCCAGCTGACGCATGGCAACCCGCTTGAGCAGATCGGCAACTTTTTTCCCAGTCTGGATTACCTGAATCTAACTACGGATGCCATAAAAGAATATCTGGGCATTGCGGTGTACCGCTTATTGGGCTGGATGTGAGCCAACCTGGTATTGGCCAGGTTGGGTTTCGGGAGTCTGCCATGGGATGTTTAGCCCTCTGTTAGCAATAGATCGTGTATGTTTAATCTTGTTGTCATCTTGGAGTCATAGAATGTGATTGAATAGCTGACAAGGGAATTGTTTTGCAATGGCTGGAGAAGAAAAATAGCTGAAAAAACAAAAACCAACCTGATTTATGAATTTGCAATTCTCAGCTCGTTTCTGGTCGCAAATCGTCTATTCCTGATGAGCATCTCTTTCCAATAGATGTTCGCTGTTGTTGTAGGAATGGAGCTCTTTGTTGTTGTAATCGGAAAGGATCATCGAATTTCAACCAATGGTTGGATCCATGAACTTCTACAAATGACACCGGAGGATTGCGGAATTTACGAGTTTGCAGAAAGGTGGTTATGAACCTTCCAGAGGTAGACGAAACCCTTGGTGTTCCAGCAAGCAGGATACGGAATGCTCGCGACAATCTTCAACTCTCCCACGAACAGTTGCTCGAGTATGCAGCCGCACTACAGACCCGCAACGAAGAATTAGAAGCCTATGCCCACACTGTCGCACACAATCTCAAAAATCCGTTGGCTGTATTGGTCATTACTTCAGACTTGATCACCGATATACCTGACCTGACGCGCAAAGAATTAAGGGAATATCTGGAGCAGATCAGGTCGGTTGCCTACGAGATGGACAGTATTATCAACAATTTGTTGTTGCTCTCCCAGGCAAGCCAGGTGGACGCGCCGTCGGAACCATTGGATATGGTCCATATCGTAGCTAACATCCGGAAACGGCTGAACCACTTGATCAAAGCCCGTCAAGCCAGGGTCAGCTTTCCGGAGACTTGGCCGACTGCAATCGGCTATGCCCCTTGGGTTGAAGAAGTGTGGGCCAATTATCTAAGCAACGCCCTAAAATATGGTGGAGAACCGCCCATTATAGAATTGGGCGCCACGCCCCAGCCGGATGGTATGATCCGATTCTGGATACGTGATCATGGTTTTGGCATCCCGCCAGACGCCCAGAAGCGCCTTTTTACACCTTTCACCCAACTCGGCCGTAATCATGAGGGAGGACACGGCTTGGGCCTGGCGATCGTTCTTCATATCGTCGAAAAGCTGGGTGGTCAGGTGGGGGTCGAGAGTGAAATGGGCCAGGGCAGCCTTTTCTTCTTCACCCTTCCGGTCAGCCCAATAACCCTTTGATAAAATATCTTCCGATCGCGCTGCAAGAGCCATCTATTTAACATTGCTGCCTTTGGCATTGTCGATTGCCGCCACCCTAATACCTGATCCAACAATCAGTCCACTTTAAGCCGGTAACCGACGCCGAGTTCGATCATCAGGGATTTCGGATGAGCCGGATTGTTTTCCAGATTATGGCGCAGGCGTTGCAGCGCATGCACCGCAGCCTGTCAGAAGGCGACCAGCAGCACTACGGACCAGGTTCGGTTGCAACCATTCAGCGCATGGGTAATCCAGACTCCGGGCAATCACCCGCACGGCATCGCTCACATCGCTACCATCGACAGGTCCGCGTTGCTTGCGGCGCATTTTCCGTACCAATTCCCCATGCAATAAGCGCAGGATCGATTTGCGATGCAGGCCTGTCACGGCTACTGCTTCTACCAGCAGGCGACTTTTCTCTGCTCGCTCTTTCATTATCGTGTAGCCCATACGCACTTTGTGCAAATACTTCCGGCGTTCATTCACATTCATCGGGTCTGTTTCGGACAACGCTCCCTCGGTAACATTTTCTTTTGAGTGAACGATTATCCTTCGGTAACATTATATTTGAATAAACGTGCGGTCTTGCGTGGATTTTCAATTTAAGGCACAATACAGCTGGAGGATTTTTGTGAAAATACTGGCTGTAAGCGACGAAGTGGTCGATCGCCTGTACAATACCCGGATTCTCCAGAACTTCCGGGACATTGAATTAATCCTCGGCTGCGGAGACCTGCCATACGAGTATCTTGAATTCCTGGTCACGGTCCTAAACGTGCCTCTGCTCTATATACCCGGGAATCACGACCCCCAATACAGGGAAGATAATTCAGCCACCCGCGCAGAGGGGTGCGTGAACCTGGACCGTCACCTGGTGCAAGTAAAAGGCCTGAGCCTGGCCGGGTTGGGCGGGAGCATACGATATACGCCTGGCCATCCCAACCAATACAGCCAGCCAGAAATGTACGGACGGGTGATTTCCATCCTCCCCGAGGTTATCTGGAACCGGTTCCGTACAGGAAAGGGTTTGGATATTATCATTGCCCACTCCCCGGCGCGCGGCATCCACGATGACAGCGACCCGGCCCACACCGGCTTTTCAGCCTTCCTGGATATCATCCGGGTGTTCAAGCCACGCTATTTTCTGCATGGACACACCCTGGTTTATAAAGGCAATCTGCTCCCAACGGTCACCCAGGTGGGCAGAACTACCGTCATCAATGTCTATCCTTCCAGATTACTAGAGGTGGAACCCGATGTTCGATGATTTTGCAGGGAGAGTCGGGGCCGACTTCACCCATGCCCGCTTCAAGGCTTTTTTGAACCGGATCTTCAACACCCTGGGTGGTCAGCCAACCACGCTGCTATCCTATGATGAGGTTAAGGAAAAATTACACATCGGCGGGCCGATCTATCGCGGCGTTAAAACCGTTGAGGTCAGAAAGATCGTAGGCAGCCTCAACCGTTATCAGCAGTTCGACCGTGCCTTTTTACCTCTCAAGGACCAGATCGCCAACCGCTGGCAGAACATTGACCGTGCCTTTTACCAAGAGATTGACCTTCCCCCGGTTGTCCTCTATAAGGTAGGAGAGATCTACTTTGTAGTGGACGGTCATCACCGCGTCTCGGTTGCCCGTGAGCAGGGACAGGAGTTTATGGATGCCGAGGTGCGCGAATGTTCCACAAAAGTGAATATCACGCCTGATCTCAAACCGGAGGATCTGGAAATCCTGGGTGAGAAAGTTGAATTCCTAGACCGAACAGGCCTGGACCGGATCCGGCCCAAAGCCAACATCAAGCTGACCATCCCGGATGGTTTTGAACGGCTGCTGGAGCACATCGCCGTTCACCGCTATTTTATGGGTCTGGATCTGCAGCGTGATATTTCTGATGAAGAGGCAGTAGCACACTGGTATGATAAAGTGTACATGCCCATCGTCCGGAACATCCGGCGCAGCAGCATCCTGAGAGAATTCCCCGGGAAAACGGAAGCTGATCTGTATCTTTGGGTACTTGATCGCCAGCGGTTTTTGAACAGCGAGGGCCATAAACTGGCCTCTCCTGGAAAAGCTGCCAAGGACTTCCTGGATGAGGTGAAGTAATGCATGAACTGGCTGGTGTTTACGCCGCAGCGGTCATTCCGCAAAAACGGGATTTTTTTGATCTGGAAGCCATCCCCGCATCCGCCTGACCCATTCCGTGATCGTCAAAGCCCCTGGTCTGCTGCCCATGCTCTACTTGCCGGCGGAGCTGGCCGGCGAGCTGGGCATGCCAGCGCGCACCCTGTATGATACTCGCCCCAAGCTACTGAAGCTACTCACCGACCCGAGCGTCAGCATGATCGTCGTGGAACACAAAGACCGGCTGACCCGTTTCGGCTACAACTACCTCGAGCAATTGTTGAAGATCCAGGGTCGCCGAATTGAAGAGATCAATCTAGCTGAGAACGGCAAGGAAGATCTGATCCAGGATTTCGTGAGCATCGTGACCAGCTTTTGTGCGCGATTGTATGGCCAGCGCCGCTCGAAGCGTAAGACCGAGCGCCTGATCGCGGAACTCAGCCATTAACCGACCGCTTCGGTCAGTAGCCCTGGGGACACACATGAAACTGGTTGAGCAGCACATCATTGATCGACAGGATCCTCGCTTCTCCGTGATCGATCCGGCCTGTTTTGCATCCAAGAACCTCTACAATGCTGCACTGTACATTTTACGACAACGCTTCTTCGATCATGAGCGTATTCCAACTTATGCAAAATTGAATCAAATGCTGAAAGACACCACGGAATTTCGGGCTTTACCGGTAAAGGTGACCTGCCGCGGGGATGACAACGTATTACTGGAACAAAACAGCCGTAAAAGAGGAAACTCACACAGCTATTTTCCTGCAGATCGTTAGTTTTTAATCAATTTGTGTTGGGCGGTATGCCTTAGCAGGTACATTCAAAACTATCTGGATTTCTGGTATTCTCGTAAATTGGCAATATATAGAGATTCTTTGGGTAATATTGCCATTGCTTTCTCGATAGCATTGATTGCATTTTGTTTCTGTCCCGTCTTCCATAAACATAAAGAAAGATTGTTATATGCATTAGCTTCATAAACTGGAACAAAAGGATTTGGACGAATGAATTCGACAGCCTTTCTACCAAATTTGATTCCATCTTGATATTTGTGCGTCTCATAGCAAAGATGGCACAAGTTGCTATAAACTAAACCGAACTTCGGCTCGATTCCTATTGCTTGGAGATAACACTTTTCCGCTAAGTGATATTCTTTAAGTTTGAAATAAACAACACCCAGATTATTATAGAATACTGGTATATCGGGGCAGGCTTGTATTGTGGCCTCGTATTCCATGATAGACTGTGCCAAGTCAATACTTTCGAGTTTTACCGCCATGAAATAATGCTTAAAAGCTTCAGCTTCTCGAAAGCTAGGATCTAATAGGGTTGCGTAATCTATTGCTTTAACAACATTTCTGTAGTCATCCGATTCTATAAGGACCACGCCATCATTAAATAAAGCTAAAGCCAAATTGTATTGAATAATCGGCGACTCAGGTGCAAGTAATGATGCTTTTTGTAAATGTTGTAATGCTGCATCTCTGAGCCCTTGATTCAGGTATGCAAGGCCCAGGGCGTAGTGAGCTTCTGCGTTATCGGGTTCCTTTTTCAAAATATCTCTCCATTTGGAAACTGATGACACCAATATTTGCGGGTCGACTTTTTGCGAAAGAATCTTTTCCACAGATATAACAATTAGAGTTGAACCACAATAACTACATTCTCTTTCATTTTGCCTGATATTTGCTCCACACATAGGGCATTTCAATATTTGTATCCGTTGTTTGGATATTCCTTCATGTTCATCGGCGATTGGAACTCCGCAGTAAGGACAGGCATGGGCTAGCGACGAAATTTCTTTTTTGCATTCTGGACAGTTGATTAGAGCCATATTTTCTCTCTTTAAAGGTGGGATGATAGCAAAGGGCGAGAATCATTCAAGAGTTACTTGCCTGCGTCGCCTAAAGTCAGATCTTACATCACAAATAATGTTGTAATTACCATCATGAAGCTCTACATAGATATGGTAGAAGTGGTAAAAGATATCACAAAAGAAATGAAGTATAGCATATGAAAGTGCCCCATGCACCACGTGCTCTCGGCCCGCGAAATACGGGAGTATTTCATCCCCGATTTCAGCAACTGGCATGATGAGCAGTCATACCGGGCAGCCTTCGAGCGGCTACTGCAAGATTTGCGTGCGACGAAGGGTGATAGCGATGGCAAATGAAGATCAAGTCAAGAGGTTATTGGTTGGCGTGGAGGGATAGGGAGGAGAGGGGGAGGCAAGGATGGAGGGCGGGTAGGAGCGGAGGCAGGGAACAGTCAGAAGAGCCAGGCCAGGGCGGTTTCGTGGGTGTAGCGGCGGAGCCACTGTCTACCTGGAGTCGGTGTTGGGCGACTAACCCTATAGCTGATGCTTGCTTAGTACAGGTTTCCTCTCAAACAGGACACGCATACCATCTGAGATAACCCGCTGCGTACCTGGATCAAGAGGAATGTCAGCCCAATTCTCGTTTGTGATGCCATATTCAATCTCCCTGCCGTCGGAATACCATACCCGAATTGAAGTAAGGACGCCAAACTCTTCGGTCTGTTGCCGGGAGACCTTACCGAAGAGATTAATCCATATTGCGCTTTGGAGTAATTGCTCTGGATGACTGGCTAGGATGACCAGATCAACATCGGAGGATTCTTTGGCAGTATTTCTTGCATAAGACCCGACCAACGCTACTCCTTGAATAGTTGATTGGGAAGATGCCCAAGCGGTAAAGTCTTTAAGGAAAGTTTCAACCTGGTCTACCCTCATGAAAATGCCTAAAAAGGCTATCTGTAGGGTGGGTGGGGGTCGAACCCACACGGTGTCTCCACCGGCGGATTTTTAGTCGGCAGCGTCTGCCAATTTTATCTTGTCAGACGTCGAAAAAGGCACCCCTACATACGCCATTTTCAGGCTTTTTACCCCTTATTTAGTGGGTGTTTGGCACACAGAAAACAAAGGAGTGTGCCAAATGATATCAAAAATTGAGACCCAGAGGACTCTACAAGTTTTTTCTGCCGTAGATGATTATTTGTTTAACTGGTTGGAAGCTTTTCTCATCGATCGCAAAGCAGGAGGACTTGCAGAAGGTACTTTGCGCTTCCACCGTCAAAAAATCAAGCTGTTTTCAGACTAGTGCGATGCCCAGGCAATCCAACAGATCGGCCAGATAACCCCATCGTTCCTACGTCAGTTCATGCTTTTTCTGGAGGAATCCAAACATAATCCAGGTGGAAGGCATGCAGCTTTTCGAACACTCCGGGCATTCTTCCTGTGGTATGAAGACGAAGTAGAACCACAAGGATGGTCAAACCCCATACGCAAAGTGAAGGCTCCTAAAGTACCGTTGGAACCGTTGGAGCCGGTATCATTTGAGACTGTATCTTTGATGGTCAAGGCTTGTCCACATAATACTTTCACTGGTGATCGGGACGCAACCATCCTGCTTTGCCTGCTGGATACAGGTGCCAGGGCCAACGAATTTCTTTCCGTCAATCTGGATGATATAAACCAGGCGCGTGGGGATATTCTCATCCGGCAGGGAAAAGGCCGCAAGACACGAACCGTCTATATTGGCAAACTGTCAAAACGAGCATTGAGACGGTATTTGAATCAACGAAAGGATACCTGTTCAGCACTTTCAAGACCATTCCGCTTCTTTAAAGAACACTTGCCTTGAAATTTGTATAGATCTTGAAAGGCTGAAGTATTAAAACACAATGTTTGAAAATAAGGGAGGAAGGAGGCTTTTTTTTAGGTTTGTTACGAAAGAAATAGAATGAGGTTAATGGCTTATCGGCTGAGAAAAATGATGGTTTCTCGTGTCCTCAGGGCGGAGCAGTTGAGCTTTGCTTATCCCAGCATCAACGATTTGGCAAATAGCGTGGGAAAATTTTTCTCAGTGGTGAGTTCGACGTAACTCACCTGTTGGGCAACGGAAACAGCCTGTTTTCGTTTTCCGGTCGACAACAGTGTCAACCTGGCTCCCGTCCCGGCCGCATTACCCACCTGAACAAAGCGTTCTTTTTCCAGGCGCGGGAACATGCCGATATCGATTCCACTTTGCACATCCAGATACGTGCCAAATGCCCCCGCAATGAACACGGCATCGATCTCCTGCTCTGTTACCCCCGCCTTTTGAAGCAGGATGTTTACGCCTGTCCGCATGGCGCCTTTGGCAAGTTGGATTTCGTTGACATCGCTGCGACTGAAAGTGATCTCTGAGCCATGATTTTCTTCCGCGAATACCACTACGAATTCCGTTCCACTACTGCCGGACCGGACCCGCGGATTGTCCCCGGAATCATCCAGCGCGCCGCGTGAATTGATCACCCCAGCTTTGTGCATTTGGGCGACTAAATCCAATATTCCTGATCCGCACAGTCCCACCGCTGGTTGATTTTCAATCGTCTGGAGCAGGATCTGCCCGTCCCGGATGACCACTTTTTCGATCGCACCAGGTGCGGCGCGCATTCCATGCCGGATGTGCGCCCCTTCAAAAGCGGGACCGGAAGCCGTGGAACAGGCATAGTGTTTCCCGTTTGCGATCAGGCTGATCTCGGTATTGGTGCCGATATCCATACCCAACACTATCCCCTCCTGGTCAAGCATTCCTGATCCCAATATCATGGCAACGTGATCCGCGCCGACAAACCCTGCAATGTTGGGCAGCAGGTGGACATTCGCGCCGGGAGCAAAGTCGCAGCCAATCTCGTCAGCAGGGATATCCAACGCCGCGCTTTCGGATGGCACGTAGGGAGCCAGTCCCAACTGTCTGACTGGCAATCCCAAAAACAAATGGTGCATGGCGGTATTGCCAACCACTACCGCATCGGTGATATCGCTGGCGGAGCGATTAATTTTTGAGCATAAGTCGCTTGCCATGGCATTCAACGCTGCAACGATGACCGTGCGCAGTTGCTCGCCGCCTTCAGGTTTGCTCATGGTGTGGCTGATGCGTGCCATCACATCCTCACCAAATGCGATCTGTGGATTCATTGCACCGGCAGATGCCAGGGTTTCCCCGCTCGTCAGGTCCACCAGATAACCTGCCAGCTTGGTGGTGCCGAGGTCCACGGCAAAGCCGAGCGCAGACGTACCGGGTGGCCTTATCGCAACGACCGCAGAATCGCGCAAAAAAACGCTAACATGAAAATCGTTTGCGCGCAGCTCGTTGGGAAGTGTTTGTAAGACCGGTAAGGGGATATGTAGTTCGGAAAGGTTGAGCGCCGCGCGTAAACGGGAGGCATCCGAACGTTGATCAGATATACTTGGCGGAGGCAGATTTATATTCAGGCAGCGCACCGCCGGTTTCAGTTCCGTGGATATATTCCGTCCTTCTGTCTGAGTCCGCTGGGCGGTGGCCAGGCTTTCAGGCGGAATATGGATTCGCAATTCTCCCAATATTTTCGTCTGGCAGGCCAAACGCCAATAATCGTTTACTCGATTCAATCCCAGGTCGATTATTTCAGTTTGGTTGGGCGGAGAGACCATACCGGCCATAACGCGCACGATGCAATGCCCGCAGATGCCTTCTCCTCCGCAGGTGGCGTTGAGCATGATGCCGGCGCGCTGGGCGGCCTCCAGGATCGTTTCCCCGCTGGTACAGGGGGCACGCCGCCCGATCGGTTCGAAATCAATGAAGGGGATCATTAAAGATCACCCTGATTGTAAAACATTTCATATCGGACCATTTCCCCCGGCTGGACGATCACAAAATCTTCTTCCCATTCTCCACGGACAAATCTTTCCAGAAATTTCCTTGAACCTGATATCTCTTCATAAGTTAGACCAAAGTGATCTGCCACCATTTTTGCATATTTCCGGTAGGCTTCCGAGTTGTAATTCCCCAAGTCAATTAATGCCAACCGGGTATAGTTGATGATGTAACGCTTGGTGATCCTGTAAGCCTTTTCCTGGCCATATTTCCCACGCAATGCGCAATACTCTGTATAGGGGTCTTCACCACACTCGATCCAACCCTTGGTCAGGTAGAATGTCCCCGGCGCCTGGCCAAGCTGGCGCAGGTATTCTTCCCTTGATCCTAAATAGAGAGTGATGCAATCATCTGCCTTCGGGATAACCAATCTAAACCGGCGGGATTGTATACCCACGATGGCATTGGCGCACATCCCATAACCGATCAGGATGGTCCCATATTCCGGACTGGTATTATCGATGGCCGCCTGCAATTGAGCGTGGAGGCTTTTAGGGACGTTGTGCAAACCGTATTCAAGCATCTCCATCTCAAAACCATTGGGGAGAAGTGCTTTCAACTCCTCCCCAACGGTTTGGCAGGCAATGATTTTCGTGCGTAGGTCTTCTATCAACTTTACGGGGCCTTTTGTTCCGCTGGTGGGTCTTGCTCGGGGTTGACCATCCGATAATGACGCATGTAATTCCGGGTTTTACGATCGCTGCCCAAGAATATGTTACCACACAACACAGCATACTTCAGTTGCGGGTCTGTGGGATCGGTGATGGGGATATTCATGCCCAGCGTAACCACCGCGCTCAAGAAATGAGCATTGATGATCGGCCGCGCTGGCATGCCAAAGCTGACATTACTGGTTCCGCCAGTGATATTGTTGTTGGGGAATTCTTTCCGCAGGCCGCGCGTCGTTTCCAGTGCAACCCGCGCTGCCTGGTCATCCGCGCCCACCGTCATTACCAGCGGATCCAGGATCAGGTCGTTTTCTGCCACACCCGCCCTGACCGCCGCATCCATTACCCTCTTTACAATTCGCAGACGATCGTTCACATTGGTTGGGATGCCCTCCTGCCCCATGCAGAGCACGATTACGGGAACATGCGCATTGGCGATGATCGGCAAATTCTCTGAAAGGATTCTGTCTTCTCCTCCGATGGAATTTACCAGCGGGCGGCCCGGGCAGACTGCCAATGCCGCCTCGAGCGCGGCAGGTACGCGTGTATCCAGGGACAGCGGTACACTCACCACTTCGGCAATCCGCCAGACTACCTCGGGTAATACGACCGCCTCATCGATTCCCTTCCCGCCGACGTTGATATCCAGAATATCTGCCCCGGCCTCCACCTGTTTGATGGCCTCCCGGATAACATAATCCCATTCGCCATCCATTAACGCCTGACGGAGTGCCTTGCGTCCACTCGGGTTGATGCGTTCCCCAATAATGCGTGCCGGGTCGGTTGGGGCAATGGAGATTGTTTCTCCGGTTCCCTTTAATTCCGTGCTCAAGCAAATACCTTCTTATCCTCAGGCTTCCATTCCCGGGCTTTGAAGATGATATCTGCTTCCGGTTGGACTTTCAGCCACTCATCGAAAGGCTTAGGCGTGGCCGGGTCGATCTTGATGGATGGCAGATTGGCGGCAATGGGATATTTGCCGAGCGTGCGGACCGCCTTCACTGCGGTGTGAATGTTTATGGGCGGCGTGTCGGCCGGCACGTTGCCGATGAAGACCAGCATCCGCCCATCCCGGCCCATGATGTCGATCCACTCAGCGATCTTTGCAACGATCTGGTCAGGCTTGCTGTCGCGCATGAAACGCCCATTAAGCGAGGCCATGATAGGCAGTTGATGCCCGCCTTTGCCCTTTTTTAGGGCAAATTCCCTTAGCCAGGTCATATCCCAATCCTGGGTGCGTCCCATGCCCGAGAAGGCAACATTCAACGGCATGGTCTTGGTCGCAGCCTCCCAGCACTTGAACATTATGTCTTTGTCGAACTTGGTGGGATCCTCCTCGCAGTAATCCCCAGCAGCCGTACCCGCCGCAACGGTCATGCCCAGCTCCTTCTTACACTGCTGGCGAAGTTTTAGGGCATAAGGCACCACCCATTCTTCTATGAGTTCGGGTGTCAGGTCCGGGAAGCATGCCCAGGCATCCGCGCCATTGGCGTTCTTGACCCCGGCTTTGGCAAAGACCTGCATATATGGGAAGAGCACCCGGTCGTTCACCCAATCGAACAGCGCCGTGGCAAAGCCTTTGTCACGCTTCAAGGCCCGCACCGCTTTGGGATAGCCCATCGCCTGGCAGAGTAGGCTCCAGTGCGAGCAGAAGAACCCCCCGGCAAACGGTCCGGGCGCTTTTTTCAGGAAGAGCTGACCAACCTCAATTGCCATGGGGATACGGCCCTTGGAAGGATCGAACGGCCCGAGCTTGTCCAGGTCGGACGCATCCGTGATCAGCGGGTGACTCACATCCACTGTCGGCATGGCATTGTCACTGTAAATCATCTTTCCACCCAGGGCCTCGACTTCGAAGTTGTAGGCGTCGGCTATGATGGTGTCTGAATCGAAGCTATACCAGCGGTCGACCGCCAGGTGGACATCCACGAGCAGTTCTGCGTCCCAATAATATTTCCGGGCCGGGACTTTGGCGACCGTCATCGCATGGTCATGGATCTGTGGCCCAAAGAATGGAATCACGTCCGCATGATCGCCCGTCATCGCCGCAATGACGCGTGCCAGGCCGCTCGGCTGGCCAAAGCGCAGGCCTTTGCCATACAACATGCCATGCACCATTTCAAGAGTTGAGTTAGCCATATTAGCCTCCTACCAGTTCCAATGCTTTTTCCATCGATACCATGGCATCCTTGCCCCAGGCGTCCGCACCCACTTCATCCGCGAATTCCTGGCTGGTAGGTACGCCGCCGACCATGACCTTCAAGCCGTTCCGCAAGCCCAGCTTATTCAGTTCGGCGATGATGTCCTTCATCTCCAACATGGTCGTGCTCATATACGCCCCCAGGCCCAGGATGGCCGGCTTGTGTTCCCTGACTGCTTCGATGAACTTTTCTTTGGGGACGTCGATACCCAGGTCGATCACTTCGAAGCCCGCCGATTGCAGGAGTGCGATCACCAGGCTCTTGCCGAGGTTGTGCATATCTCCCTGGACAACACCGATGACAAACTTGTGGGCCGGTTTGCCGCCCGCACCCTCCTTCAGCTTTGGCTCCAGTGGCACCATGGCGGCTTTGAAGGCATCCGCCGAGAGAATGACGTCCGGGAGGAAGTATTTGTTGGCTTTCCAAAGTTCACCGGTCTTGGTGATCCCGGCGACCACCCCCTGGTTCAGGATATCCAGCGGGGGCAAGCCTTCTGCCAGGGCTTCTTTCACCATCAAGGCAGCTACTTCATCTTCCCCCTCGACAATGGCTCTCGATATTTTTTCATATTTTTCAGACATAGACATCTCCTTTTTGGGCTCTTCTAGACAATTATGGAACAAGCCTTCTGGAATGTCTGTCGTCTGGACGACATTTTTTACCTCTTTAGGATATTGGCTGGTTTTGATGTTTTGGTTGCGGGTTGGGCTCATATGTGCACAACCGCCAGGCCACTTCAACGGCTCCTTTGGCATTGGCATGGTAGCCTTCCGCGCCGATCCGTTTTGCATAATCCTCACTCACCGCGCCTCCCCCCACCATCAGCTTGATTTTGGTTCGGAGCCCTTTATCGCTAAGCAAATTGATAACCGGGTCGATTTCCAGAGATGTCGCCGTGGTAAGCGCCGACAAAGCCAGGATATCCGGGTTGAACTGGAGGATGGCCTCTACAAATTGCTCCGGGGTTACATTCACTCCCAGGTCGATCACCCGGAAATTCCTGGCTCGCAGCAGCATGGCTACTATGGTTTTGCCAATATCGTGTATATCTCCATGGACGGTGCCGATGACCACCGTGCCAACCACCATCTCTTGTTTGTGCCCGAGTTCGATGTTCGCTTCGATGATGGGCATGGCCTCTTTCATGGCGCTGGCAGCCAAAACGATATCTGGCAGGGTGATCTCGCCATGCGAATATCCACGATCCACTTGTTTCATCCCGGTCGTTAGAGCGTCCAACACTTTGAGCGGATCAATCCCACGGGCAATGGCTTGATTCGCCCATTTTTCTGCGCCTTGGTCGTCGCCCTCCAGAACAGCATTGGTTAAAGCATCCAGAATATCCAGTTGCTCTGGTGGAATGATCACCAGGTGGCGACCATCCTTCCATAAAAATCCCTCAGCTCTTAATTCCCGCATGCAGGCTGCGATGGTGGTGCGATTGGCGGATACCATCGCGCCGATTTCATCCTGGGTGATGTCCAGCTCGATGATCACGCCTTTTCCGGTATGAACCCCATATTCCCGCGCTAGGTTGATCAGGCTGTGTTTCAAGCGCTGTTGCACATCCAAAAAACTGAGCTCACGCGCATTTTCAGAATTTTCACTGGCTTCGCGTGCCAATTCCTTCATAACCGAAGTTGAAAAATCCTGATTGGTAATAAGCGCGTGATCGAATTCATCTGGTAGCAGGACCAACAGTTCAGTGGGCTCCACCACTTCGGCAACGGACTCATGAATACCATCTAGCAAATAAGACCTGGCTCCGATAACACGTCCGGCGCCTAAGATGCCAAAAGAAAATATCCTGCCTTCGGGGGAAATGGAGGAAATTTTCACCGCCCCCTCCAAAACGATGTATATTCGATCTACCGGGTCACCTTGCCAACATAGAATGGACCCTCTTTGGTAATACTTTTTCCGGTGAGGCCAATATTTTTCTGCAAAATTAATCAACGTGGATTTCGTTTCTACCATCACAAAGCCGTTTCGTTGGGAAAAATCTTGAAAAAAACCGTAGCCAATGGGCTGTAAATTATGGACGGATACTTGGTTACCTTATTAAAGTATGTGAACCCATCATTAGAGTTTACCAGAAACCTCGAATATTCTGCAGTCAGAATATATTCATTTCATTAATGTATGGCTTCCCTGAAAAAAGGGTCGCGTGAATGATAAAAGTTTAATATAATCGGCACAACAATAGCCGAGGAACTGAAACATGTACAAAGCCAACCAAAAGCACTTGCAACCGCTGCTGATCAGTAATGTGAACGATCTGCCAGAAGAACAACGCC
>JBEKCT010000052.1:0-19887 GCA_050014715.1 Anaerolineales bacterium
CATTATCTGCCAGCGCCAGATCGATCAGTTCTTCTCGGCTCATTCGAGCCAGGTCATCTCGGGTCATCTCGACCCTATCTTACCAAACCTCGCGATTTTTGAGGAGGGTGTGAGTAAATACAAGACTATTATAGAATAGTTGTTCTGTTTTTGCAAGGACCAGATAGAAGAAATCTGAATTTCCCCTTTAATCGCACAACTTTCTTAATTCTTCTTCCCTGATAACCTTCACCCCCAACGCTTTGGCCTTTTCGTATTTGGAGCCGGGTGCCTCGCCCAGGACAAGGTAGCTGGTGTTTCTGCTGACCGAATCGGTCACCTTGCCGCCGTGGGATTCAATTAATTCCTTCACGCCCTCGCGGCTGAGAGTGGGTAATGTACCGGTAACGACAAAGGTCAGGCCAAAGAGCGGAAGAGCGGATTGAGGAATGTTAGTTTGGGATGGTTGGTTGACAGGCCAGACGCCGGCGGCCTTTAATTTCTCCAGCACAGCCATGTTCCGAGGATTATTGAACCAATCCACGATGGCTTCGGCGATGTTCGGGCCAATGCCATTTACCATCTGCAATTGATCCGCATCCGCCTTGGCCAGCACATCCAGGGAAGGGAAGGCCCGGCTCAGGTCGGCGGCCGAGACCTCACCCACGCCGTGCACTCCCAGGGCGGTCAGCAAGCGACTCAGGGGCTGCTGCCGGGAGATCTGTATGGCGGCCAGCAGGTTATCAGCCAGCTTGCCGGGCGGTTCTTTTTCGGTCTTGCGGTCTTTCCTGGTCACGGCGTTCAGAATATCCGCCCGGGTGAGAGTAAATATATCGGCCACATCCCTAACCGCCTCGGTTTCGATCAGCTTCTCGACGATCTTGATGCCCAGGCCGGTGATATCCATGGCGCCGCGCGAGACAAAATGCTCCACGTTACGCACCAGTTGGGCCGGGCAGGCGGCATTGACGCAGTACCAGGCAACTTCACCTTCAATGTGTTCTACGGGCTGCCCGCAGGCGGGGCAGAAATGGGGCGGCGCATAGGGCTTTTCCGCGCCGCGGCGCAGGTCCACGACCGGGCCGATGATGTAGGGGATGACCTCGCCGGCGCGCTTGACCAGCACCCGGTCGCCGATGCGAATATCCTTCTCGGCAATATAGTCGAAGTTGTGCAGAGTGGCGTTACGGACGATGACGCCGTTGATCTCGACCGGCTCCAGGACGGCCTTGGGGGTCAAGACGCCCGTGCGGCCGACCTCCACCTCGATACCGGTTAATTTCGTAGTGACTTCACGGGCCGGGAACTTGAAGGCGATGGCGCCGCGCGGGTCCTTGCCGACGAAGCCCAGCTCGGCAGCCAGGGACAGGTCATCGATCTTGATGACCATGCCATCGGCTTCATAGGACAATTCGTCGCGGCGGCTGTCCCAGGTGACGGTAAAGGCAATGGTGTCTTTGATATTGTCAAAACGCTGAACCTCGCAGGCGACCGGGAAACCAACCGATCTCAGATATTCTAACAGGTCCCATTGGGAACGAGGTTCCTGAGGGGCATCCGGTACCTGAGGGGTTTCCCAAGCGACAATCTGGTAGACCAGCAAGGTAAGCGGGCGGGCAGCCGTAATGGACGGGTCGAGCTGGCGCAGCGATCCGGCGGCGGTGTTGCGCGGGTTGAGGTAGGTCTTTTCCCCGGCTTCCGCCAAGTTCTGGTTCAACTTTTCGAATTCTTTGACGGGGATGAAGACTTCGCCGCGCACGACCAGGTAAGCAGGGATTAAGGGGTTAGGGATCAGGGGATTGGGTAATTGGGAATCAGAAACCCGCCCTTGATTACCCGAACCCCGGTCTACCGGAATGCGAAGTGGGATGGCCTTGACCGTGCGCAGGTTGGCAGTGATATCCTCGCCGATCTCGCCGTCGCCGCGCGTGGCGCCCTGGACGAACAGACCGTCCCGGTAGTGCAGCACCACGCTCAGGCCGTCGATCTTCGGTTCAACCACGAAACAGGCTTTTTCCACGCGGTCGTCGATCCTGCTGACGCGCTCGTACCAGGCCTGCGCGTCGGCAGCGCCGAAGGCATTGGCCAGGCTGAGGATGGGGTGCGGGTGACGGACCTTCTCGAACTTTGCCGAAAGGACCGCACCGGCGCGCTGGCTGGGCGAATCGGGCGTGACCCAGGCCGGGTGGTCTGACTCGATCCGGCGCAGTTCGACCAGCAGCCGGTCATATTCCGCATCGCTGATGACGGGGTCATCAAGGACATGATAACGGTAGTTGTGGAAGTGCAGTTGTTGTTTCAGTTCTGCGTAACGCTTTTGGATGGTCTGATCGTCCATTTCAACCACCTGTAATTTTCTAGGAGATAGCTTACAATTGGTCGGAGGTTCGTCCGAGTATTATCCAAGGTTTAAATCAAAGGCTGGCTTTTCCTTATTTTACCTTTTTTATTCTCGGCCTGTGGGCCGGCCTCCACCAGCCCAAATGAATGGGTACAGGAAAACGCATCCGCCATGGTGGGATTTTGGCCGGGCTGGAGCTTGTGGGCCAACCTGATCAGGCAAAATTTGCGAGCCGCGCCGGTGAGCGGCGGAATGGTAATCCGGCTGAACTTCAAAGGCAGCGGCGAGATCAATACTCCGACGGACATCCAGACTGGCGGGACCTGCAATGTGCAGGAACGATGCTCCTACATTGGGGTTGCCAAGCTGATGGTGCAGCCCGCCTCTTGAAGAATAAAGACCCATGAAAATCACACAAACATTTACACCCCCGAACCGGGCAACCTGGCGGGAATGGCTGGCCGGGCACGGCGCAAGCGAGAGCGAAATCTGGCTGGTCTACTATAAGGCCGGTTCCGGCAAAGCAACCATATCCTACGAGGATTCGCTCGAAGAAGCCCTGTGCTTCGGCTGGGTGGACAGCCTGATCCAGAAGATCGACGAGAAAAAATATGCGCGCAAGTTCACGCCGCGCAAGCCCGGGAGCAAGTGGTCCGAACTGAACAAGCATCTGGTGGTAAAGCTGGTCAGGGAAGGCCGCATGACCGAGGCCGGCTTGGCCAAAGTGGATTTTCCACTGGAAGAGGCACCATTTGCCCGGCCAAAACGACCTGAACTGCCCCTGCCAGACTGGTTGAAAGAAGGACTAATGAACAGCCCGAAGGCCTGGGAGAATTTCAGCAAGCTGCCACCTTCGCACCGGCGGAACTATATTTTGTGGGTCTCGGATGCCAAGCTTGAAGAGACGCGCCAGAAGCGGATCAAAGAAGCGATCGGGCGGCTGGAAAAGAATGAGACGTTGGGTTTGAAATAATCTTGGAAAGCACGCTCGATTCTACGACGAGATGGCATACCTGAACTGCCTTTGATAAGTAAGCAGCCAGCAATTGCAGCAAACAAGCTGAATCTTGGGATCGCATCCATATTCCATTTTCATCCTGAACCACCTATTCTAAAATGGTAGGGGAATCTTAAAAAATCAAAAACCTATTGACTTTTATTTTTAAAAGTTGTATAAATAGTATATAAAAGTGCTTTCATAAAAGTAGTTTCACGTAATTCCCTTTATTACTTATGCCCAGTAAAATCTCTCCCACGATATACGATGTTGCGACTGCCGCACAGGTCAGCATCTCAACCGTTTCGCGGGTGCTTAATAAACCCGAAAAAGTGAATGAAGCAACCCGCAGCGCGGTATTGGAAGCCATCAATAAGCTGGGGTTTGTTCCCAAAGCGGAAGCCAGGGCGAGGGCCTTGAAAGAATTCCGGCGCATTGGAGTGCTGACCCCTTTTTTCACTGCACCCTCCTTCGTGCAACGACTACGGGGGGCCGCATCGGCACTTCAATCGACCATTTATGAGCTGATCATTTTTACCGTTGATTCCTCATCCGCCTTAAATAGTTACCTTGAAACCCTGCCTCTGACCGGCAATCTGGATGGTTTAATTGTGCTTTCCCTGAATTTTAACGATCGGTATGCCAGCCAGCTGGTCAACCACGGCCTGGAAACCGTACTGGTCGAATACCCGCAGCGGATTTTGAACAGCGTGCAGATTGACGATGTTGCGGGCGGGCGAATGGCGGCCGAATACTTGCTCCAAAAAGGTCATAGGAAACTTGGTTTCGCCGGCGATACTACCATCCCAGATTTTGGTATCCATCCCATCGCCTTGCGCATGCGTGGTTTCCGCGAAGGGCTACAGGATGCCGGTCAGCTCCTTGATGAAGAAAATACGTTATTGGTACCTTATGATGTTGAATCCACCCGTCAAAAGGCACGTGAGTTTTTAACTTCTCCCCATCGGCCCACGGGCATGTTTGCCGCCACCGACCTGCAGGCGATTGGCATCCTGCGGGCTGCCCGCGACCTTGGGCTGCGCGTCCCCAAGGACCTAGCCATTCTGGGTTTCGACGACCTGGACGCGGCTGAGTACGTCGGTCTTACCACCATCAGCCAGCACCTGGATGAATCAGGACGCGTGGCAGTTGAGCTGCTGCTTTCCCGATTAGTCGATCCGGCTCGTTCCATCCAGCATATACAACTTCCTCTTACCATCGTTGAAAGAGAGACTACCTAATAGAGGACAGGTCTTCCATGACCTGAAAGGAGGTGCCATTTACTAATACCACCCGATAAAGAATAAATGAGTCGAAATTCACCCATTCAAATTTAGAGAAGGAGAATCGAATGAAAAGCTCGTTTAAGATATTTAGTTTGATCGTCGTTCTGGCCATGCTACTGGCAGGCTGCGGCTCTGCAGCCACAGCCACCCAGCCGCCTGCGCCCGTAACACAAGCACCGGCTGCGACACAAGCACCGGCTGCAACGCAAGCACCGGCTGCAACGCAAGCACCGGTTGCGACGCAAGCACCGGCTGAGGATTATTCCAAAGTAGGGCCTGAACTGGCGGCAGCCTTCACGGGCAAGTATAAGGGCACCGTCGTAAATATGGCTGGTCCCTTTACCGATCAGGATACCGTCAAATTCAACGCTTCCATGAAGGACTTTGAGGATAAGACTGGCATTAGCATTCTGTATGCCGGCTCAAAGGAATTTGAGGCTTCCATCCGCATCCAGGTCGAAGGCGGTACCCCGCCGGACATCGTCGATTTCCCGCAGCCCGGACTGCTGGCCTCCTTCGCTTCGGCAGGCTATGTGAAAGATGCTGGCCAGATGGTCAACCCGGCCTGGCTGAAACAGAACTACTCGCAGGCCTGGCTTGACCTGACCACCATGAAGAACAAGGATGGCAGCATGTTCACGGCTGGCATCATGGGCCGTTACAATGGTAAAGACACGGTATGGTATCCAAAGGCCGCTTTTGATGCTGCCGGTTACAAAGTCCCCACCACCTGGGATGAATTGATGGCCCTGAGCAACCAGATCATCTCGGATGGCGATACCCCCTGGTGCATCGGGATTGAATCCGGCGCTGCCACCGGCTGGCCCGCCACGGATTGGATCGAAGCCCTGATGCTGCGCACCACTACACCCGAGAATTACGACAAGTGGGTCGCCGGCACCTTGAAGTTCGACTCACCCGAAGTCCGCAAGGCCATCAGCTACATGACCCCTATCTGGTTCAATGACAAGATGGTCTACGGCGGCACCAAGTCCATCGCCACCGTCAACTTTGGCGATTCCATCAAGCCCATGTTCGATAACCCGCCCAAGTGCTGGCTGCAAAAACAGGGCAACTTCATCACCAGCTTTATGCCCACCAACCTGGTGGCTGGTAAGGATTATGATTTCTTCTATTTGCCTACCATCGATCCTTCTCTGGGTACGCCCTTCGAAGTTGCGGGCGACATTTATGCCGCCTTCAACGACCGTCCGGAAGTGCGGGCTGTCATGCAGTACTTCTCCATGGGCGAATCGCTCAAGACCTGGGCTCTATCGAGCGGCGCTCTTGCCCCGCAGAAAGATTTCGATCTGAACTGGTACGCAGATCCCGTCAGCAAGAAGCTTGCGGCTATGGTAGCAAACGCCTCCGTTGTTCGGTTTGATGGCTCAGACGCCATGCCCGCTGCCGTCGGCACCGGCTCCTTCTGGAAAGAGATGACCTCCTGGGTTTCCGGCACTATCACGCTGGATACCGCCCTCAAGGAAATCGACGCCTCCTGGCCAAAGCAATAACTCCAACCTCGACGATAGGGCAGGCTATTGACAGCCTGCCCTATCCCATTACAATTAAGAATATTATTCAGGCACCAATCCACTGTTCAATTCAAGGATTTTTTGACAGGTTTTGGATGGAGGTGAGCGGAAATGAGAGAGAACAATGTAATGAAACCTGTTTCGAAGGGGGGAATTTTGGGATGGTTTGCAACCAGCCTTGGGCGCATCCTTGTCTCAATTTTTGTCCCAATAGTCACATTTATTGTGCTCTGGCAGGGGTTCTTATTCCTGCGCAATTCAAAAGTCCCGCAATTGGTGCTTGTGCTGGTGGCGATCATATGGGGCGTGGGAGGGGTGGCGCTGCTGTTTGCGGTCAGCAACTGGATCATTGAAAAATTGCCAGGTGAATGGACGCGGCGCTTGCAGCCGTTTGTCTTTGTCGGCCCGGCTCTGGCAATTCTGGCCTGGTACCTGGTCATTCCTACCATTCGTACCTTTTACGCCAGCTTTATGGATGCAAATGGCTTCCACTTTGTTGGGCTGGCCAATTACGTCTACGCCCTCACCGACCGGATCATGCTTGAGGCATTTCGCAATAACCTTCTGTGGCTGGTTTTCGGCACCTCCTTCAGTGTGGGCTTTGGCCTGCTGATCTCGATCCTAACCGACCGCACCCGCTATGAAAACATCTACAAGGCCGTCATCTTCATGCCCATGGCCATTTCCTTCGTCGGCGCGGGCGTGATCTGGAAATTTATTTATGAATATAAAGGCACTGGCTCAGGAATCCAGGAAATCGGCCTGTTAAACGCCATTGTCCTAGGCCTGGGCGGTCATTCCCAGCCCTGGCTAGATATTCCACCCTGGAACAACTTTTTCCTGATCGTTATCATGGTTTGGCTGCAAACCGGCTTCGCAATGGTTATCCTATCTTCGGCCATCAAGGGCGTGCCAGCCGAGCTGCTCGAGGCTGCCCGCATCGACGGTGCCACTGAAATCCAGGCCTTCTTCAGGATCATTATTCCCCAAATCCAAGGAACCCTGCTCACTGTATCCACAACCATCCTGATCTTCAGTCTGAAGCTCTTCGATATTGTACGCGTCATGACAGGGGGAAATAACGGCACAAATGTGATCGCCAACGAGTTCTACCTGGAACGCTTCACCTTTGGAGACGCCGGGCGAGCATCGTCAATCGCCATTGTCCTCCTTATTGCGGTTATTCCAGTCATGATCTACAACCTCCGGCAGTTCCGGGAAAGTAGAGCGTTCTAATGGACACCACAAAATCGCATAGTTTCAAACAACAAAAAGTCCTTTCCAGCATCTTGGTCAATGGGATTTTGATACTCATCTGTTTGATCTGGATTATACCGACTGTGGGCGTCTTGGTGACCTCCTTCCGCGACAGCCAGGATATTTTCACCACCGGTTGGTGGACCGTGTTCCCCCACCGGACCTATGTGATTACAGGCACGATCAAGCTGCCTAAAGGCACCGATGCGAACGGCCCAATGTCCATCCCGGGCATCAAAGGCCAGTACACCTTTGACCAGCTTCGCGCTGGCGTAAAAACCAGCGACGGCCGGCAGCTAATTTGGTATGGCAACAAGCGCACGCTCCAAATCAATGAACAAAAGCTGCAATGGGTGGGTTTCGATACCAAACTCACCCTAAAGAACTACTCGGATGTGCTGAACAATGCCAATGTCAATTACACCGATGCCAACGGCAACAACGTTAGCCGCCAGGGCGACAACCTCCTTGGTTCATTCCTTAACTCGATCGCGGTGGCCGTACCGGCGACCATTATTCCTATCTTGATCGCTGCCTTTGCTGCCTATGGCTTTGCCTGGCTCAATTTCCCCGGGCGCAAGCTGCTCTTCACAATTGTGGTAGCCCTGCTGGTGGTGCCGCTGCAAATTGCCCTGGTTCCGATCGTCCAGGATTATACCAAGCTGGACCTGAATGGCACTTACCTGGGCATCTGGTTGGCGCATACCGGCTTCGGACTGCCACTGGCCGTCTACCTGCTGTTTAATTACATCAGCGGTTTGCCGCGCGACATCCTTGAGTCTGCCTTCATTGATGGCGCGAGTAACTTCACCATCTTCACCCAGTTGATCCTGCCGCTATCCGTTCCGGCTCTAGCTTCCTTCGCCATCTTCCAGTTCCTATGGGTGTGGAACGACTACCTGGTAGCCCTGGTCTTCCTGGGCGATAAGACCTTGGTCCTGACCGTTACGTTGGCCAACATGGTCGGCGAAAAAGGCCAGGACTGGCAATTGCTGACAGCTGGCGCTTTCATCAGCATGATGCTACCTCTGGCGGTGTTTTTCGCCTTGCAGCGCTACTTCGTGCGCGGCCTGATGGCAGGATCGGTAAAAGGTTAAAATGTGAACTGGTTTTTTTTTACTGCACTAAGCACAGCAAAAAAACACGCGATTTTTATATAAAGATCTATGCATGATCTCTGGTATAAGAACTCCGTTTTTTACGAAGTCTATGTGCGCGCCTTTTTTGATAGCAATGGCGATGGCCACGGTGACCTGCGCGGCCTGGAGCAGAAATTAGACTACCTGAAAGATTTGGGTGTCGACTGCATCTGGCTGTTGCCCATTTATCCTTCACCGCTGCGAGACGATGGCTACGACATATCGGACTATTATGGGGTGCTGCCAACGTACGGTACATTAGCAGATTTTCGGGCCCTGGTGGAGGCGGTACATGAGCGCGGTATGCGTCTGATAACAGACCTGGTGCTCAACCATACCTCCGACCAGCATCCGTGGTTCCAATCTGCCCGTTCCAGCCGTGAATCCCCATATCGCGATTATTACGTATGGAGCGATAGCAACCAGAAATATCAGGGCGCGCGCATCATCTTTCTGGATGCCGAGAAGTCCAACTGGACCTGGGATGAGCGGGCCGGGCAGTATTTCTGGCACCGTTTCTATTCCTCGCAGCCCGACCTGAACTACGACAACCCGGCTGTACGCTCCGAGATGCTCAACGTAATGAAGTTTTGGTTGGATCAGGGCATCGACGGATTCCGGGCCGACGCTGTACCATATCTTTTCGAGCGCGAGGGAACCAACTGCGAAAACCTTCCAGAGACACATGCCTATCTAAAAGAGCTGCGACGCTATCTGGACGAACATTATCCGGGATGTATTCTACTGTGCGAAGCCAACCAATGGCCGGAGGATGTGCGGCCATATTTTGGTGATGGGGATGAATTTCAGATAGGCTTTCAATTCCCAGCCATGCCGCGCATCTTCAAGTCCATCCGCGCCGGGAATGCCAGTTCACTGGTTGAAATCCTAAAGCGCACCCCGCCCATCCCCGACAATTGCCAGTGGTGTACCTTCCTGCGTAATCATGACGAGCTCACCCTGGAAATGGTCTCTGAGGAAGAGCGGCAGTGGATGTGGCGCGAGTATGCCCCCCTCCCACGCATGCGCCTGAACCTGGGGATACGCCGCCGACTGGCACCCCTGCTTGATAATGACCGGCGTAAGCTAACGCTGGCGTATTCGCTGCTTTTCAGCCTGCCAGGCTCCCCCATTTTGTATTATGGAGATGAAATTGGCATGGGCGATGATATCCGGCTGGAGGATCGCAATGGGTTGCGTACCCCGATGCAATGGTCCAGCGATGCAACGGCCGGTTTTAGCAAAGCTGCTCCCAACCGGTTATATCTGCCATTGATCCATGATCCGGTTTTTGGCTCGCAGCACGTCAACGTGGCCAGGCAGCAGCAGGACCCGGGGTCACAGCTCAACCTGGTGAAACGCATGATCGTAATGCGCAAGCAGCATCCCGCTCTGGGGTTGGGATCCTTGGAATGGGCTGAGACGGAAGCTATTCCGGCTGTGTTGGCTTTCTATCGCGCGACACCTGAAGAGACAGTCCTGGCAGTTCACAACTTCAGCCAGGAGGAACAAGCCATAACTATTACGGATGTACCCGGCGAGCAGTTCGAAAACCTGTTCGATGGTCAAATAGTGACAGGAATCAATGGCACCCTTGAGCTGGTTTTGAAACCGTATGAAACTCTTTGGCTAAAAACCGCCTGAGTCATCTTGCAAAAAAAGCAGGAATTATGGCACCCTTGAGTAATATACCGCCCAATGCATATGAACGAACCCTCCAACGGCTGTTACCGCGCCTGGAAGCGCGTTTCGAATTTTACGCTTCCCAACACCCGCAGGAGTGGCAGGATTTTCGATCGCGCCTGGATGAGCATTTCCCTAGCCTGTTTTCCCTGTTGATCCGCTTATACGGCGACCAGTTTGATTTCTTTTATCATATAGAAACTTTGCTTACCAGCCTGGCTCAATCGTGGATTGACCGATCGGCTGAATTGAAAGAACTCGACCGCTCACGCCAGGCAAATCCGGATTGGTACCAATCCAACCAGATGATGGGCGGGGTGTGCTACGTAGATTTAGTTGCCAAGAATTTAAATGGCCTGCGACAGCATATCCCTTATTTTATAGAGCTGGGCCTGAGCTATCTGCACCTGATGCCGCTCTTCGACTGCCCGCAATATGAAAATGATGGTGGATATGCCATCAGCAGCTATCGAAAATTAAAGCCCGGTATGGGAACAATCAAACAGTTATCCGCGCTGGCAAGCGAATTACGGCACAATGGCATCAGCCTGGTGCTGGATTTTGTATTCAATCACACATCAGATGAACATGAATGGGCCATTAAAGCCTGCAGCGGGGAACTGGAATTCCAGGAATACTACCATATGTTTCCCGACCGGCTGCTGCCAGATGAATACGAGAAGACCCTGCGCGAGATTTTCCCGGATGAGCATCCTGGCGCCTTCACCTGGTTCCCGGAGATCAAACGCTGGGTATGGACGACTTTCCACTCCTACCAGTGGGATCTCAACTATAACAATCCGGCGGTTTTCATTGCCATGGTGCAGGAAATGCTGGCATTGGCTAACATTGGTGTCGAAGTGCTGCGCCTGGATGCAGTGGCTTTCATCTGGAAGCAGATGGGGACGAACTGCGAAAACCTGCCAGAAGCACACATGTTGATCCAGTCTTTTAACAGCGTGGCACGCATTGCTGCCCCGGCCCTGTTGTTCAAATCCGAAGCCATTGTTCATCCAGATGAGGTGGCCCGCTACATCAATCCGGATGAGTGTCAGATCTCCTATAACCCGCTATTGATGGCGCTGCTTTGGGAAACTTTGGCGACACGTGAAGTGCAACTGTTGCAATCTTCCTTGAGCAGCCGATTCCCAGTTGCAGCGGGGTGCGCCTGGGTGAATTATGTGCGCGTCCACGATGATATCGGTTGGACTTTTTCAGACGAAGACGCCGCCCGTCTGGGCATTAACGGCTACAGCCATCGTCAGTTCCTAAATTCTTTCTACACAGGACGTTTCGCAGGCAGCTTCGGGCGCGGCCTGCCATTCCAGGAAAATCCGAAAACCGGCGACTGCCGCATTTCTGGTACCTGTGCTTCCTTAGCCGGACTGGAGAAAGCGCTGCGAGAAGAAACCGAAAACGAGGTGGAGCTGGCAATCAGGCGGATCCTGCTCATACACGGAATTATCATGACCATCGGCGGAATCCCGCTGCTTTATTTGGGCGACGAAATCGGTATACTCAATGATTATTCTTACCGCAATGACCCATCCAAAGAGTATGACAGCCGTTGGGTCCACCGGCCTCAGACAGATTGGAAAAAAGTTGAACTGCGCAAAGATCCTGCGACGATTGAAGGGCGAGTTTATCAAGGCTTACAATCTCTGATCAAGCTACGTAAATCTGAGCCGGTTTTCAGCGGGCACGAGACCGGGATTATCGATTGCAATAACCCGCACGTTTTCGGTTTTCTACGCATACACCTGGATAAGCGAGTGCTGGTACTGGCTAATTTTAGCGAGAACATCCAAAAAATCCCCGCCAATATACTGCGCATGTATGACCTGGGTTATAATTTCATTGACCTGTTGAGTGGGCAAGAAACCTGGATTCAAGATCTGGAGCTTCAGTCATTCCAGCTGGTCTGTCTGAAAAAAATTTGAATAACGAGCGTCTAGGCTTTTCTCAATCCTGATCTCAGCCAAGGAAACTCACCTTTTACTTCTGCACATCGATCGTATCATTCCGTTCTTTGGGTTCATAAACGCCAATTCTTACCGTAAAATTAACGATTATCCCCTACGGGGAAGGTGAAGTCGTTCCTGCAAGTCGCACGAAGAGTAAACCTGAGAGGAGAAAACCCTAATGTCACAACCGGAAAGTCATGACGAGTATAAGGTCATCGCGGAAATGTATGATTACATCGTGCCGTACCGGGAGCGGGCTGACGTGGGTTTTTTCGTGGAAGCTGCCAAAGAATCGGGCGGAGCGGTACTGGAAGTAGGCTGCGGTACGGGGCGGGTGCTGATCCCAACCGCCCGGGCGGGGATCGAGATCACCGGCCTGGACCACTCGCCGGATATGCTGGCGGTCTGCCAGGAACGGTTGCAAGCCGAGGCACAGGGAATCCGGTCCTGGGTGCGGCTGGTGGAGGCGGACATGCGCCAATTCGAGCTGGCCCGGACCTTCCAACTGGTGACGCTGCCCTTCCGGCCTTTCCAGCACCTGACCACGGTGGCCGACCAACTGGCCTGCCTGGGCTGCATCCACAAGCACCTGGGAGAGGGCGGAAAACTGATCCTGGATATCTTCAACCCAAAACTGGAATCGCTGGTGGACACCAATTTTGGAATAGAGATGGCCGATGAGCCGGAGTTCAGCCTGCCGGATGGAAGAAAGGTGATCCGCCGGCACTCGGTGGTTTCGAGAGATGTAGCCAACCAGATCAATCATATCGAGCTGATCTATTACGTGACGCATCCAGACGGGCGCCAGGAACGCCTGGTGCAGGCTTTTCCGATGCGCTACCTGTTCCGATTCGAGGCCGAACACCTGCTGGAGCGTGCCGGGTTCAAGGTGGAGCAGCTTTACGCGGATTATGACAAAAGCCCGTATGGGTCGAAGTACCCGGGCGAATTGATCTTTGTGGCGGGAAAGTTGAAGGATTAAGCACGAACAAATTGGCTCTATACAACTTGGTGTTTTCTTCCTAGAATCAGGTCATGTCCAATTCCGCCATCCACAAAGCCTCCCTCTCACGCGGCTATACGATCGCATTCATCAGCGCGGTGATCCTTTCGACCACCGCCATCTTCATCCGCTATCTTACCCAAACCTATCACCTGCCGGCGCTGATACTGGCTTTCTGGCGGGAAGTGGTGGTAGCCCTGACCATGCTGCTGGCATTGGCCCTGCTTAAACCTCCGATGCTAAGGGTAGATCGCAGCCACCTGGGCTTCCTGGTTTTGTATGGCCTGGCGCTGGCTTTCTTCAACTCATTCTGGACACTTTCGGTTTCACTGAACGGGGCGGCCGTATCGACCGTGCTGGCGTATTGCTCGCCCGGCTTCACAGCCCTGCTGGGCTGGTGGCTGTTAAAGGAACGCCTGGGATGGGCTAAACTGCTGGCTGTGGCACTGTGCCTGGGAGGCTGCGTATTCATCTCAGGCGCACTTGACCCGGCCGCCTGGCGGGTCAACCTGCTGGGAATCGTCACCGGGATCCTCTCCGGGCTGTTCTACGCCATTTACAGTCTGATGGGACGCTCGGCCTCGCAGCGCGGCCTGAATCCATGGACCACGCTGTTGTATACCTTCGGCTTTGCAGCCGTTTTCCTGCTGACCTTCAACCTGCTGGGGAACGGCTTCCTGCCCGGCGCGATCACACGACCGGCGGATTTCTTATGGCTGGGAAACAGTTGGGCCGGTTGGGGTATTTTACTGCTGCTGGCTATGGGGCCGACATTGGCCGGTTATGGGATGTACAATATCAGCCTATCCCTGCTGCCTTCCAGCGTTGCCAACCTGATCGTCTCCCTGGAACCGGCTTTCACCGCCACCATTGCGTATTTCCTGCTGGGCGAACGACTCACCTGGGTGCAAGTGGGTGGCAGCCTGATGATCCTGGGCGGGGTGGTTTTTCTGCGAATCTATGAAGGCTGGCTGGAAGGAAAGGGGAGGCCCGATCCCGAGCCGGTGGCCTTATAGCATAGCAAGGTGACAAAAGCTTAAACACAATCCCGCGGAAGAACGCCGCGGGACAAGGGACACCAAGGGTCACCAAGGAAAAGATAAAAATGACGCAGAAATCCATACCGGCTCTGCTGGAGAAAGCTGTGGCGGCACGAGAGGGGATGTTGGATGACGGACATAAGAGCGCCTTAAGGTTGTTCAATGGTTTCCTGGAGGGCTGCCCCGAGCTGGTGGTTGACCTGTACGGGCACACGCTGCTACTGCACGACTATTCCGAATCGCCGGAACAAGGCCTGAACATGATCTGGCAGGCGCAAGTCTGGCTACAAAACCGCCTGCCCTGGCTGCGGGCAGGCATCCTCAAGGCGCGCAACGGCCCATCGGCAGAAGCAAAATGCGGCCTTCCGCTGTTCGGTGAGGACCCCGACCGGAAGGTGCAGGAGCACGGGGTCTGGTACGCGCTGGACCTGACCATGCACCAGGATGCCAGTCTATACCTGGATACCCACAATCTGCGCATATGGGCCAGCCAAACCCTGGGGGGTAAGACCGTCCTGAACACCTTTGCCTATACCGGCAGCCTGGGGGTGGCAGCCTTGGCGGGGGGAGCCGCCCGGGTGGTGCAAATGGACTTGAACCGGGCATTCCTCAACCTGGCCAAAACGTCGTATTCGCTGAACGGTTTCCCAATCCACAAAGAGGATTTTCTATGCGGGGATTTCTGGGAGCAAGTCAGCTGGTTAAAACGGAAAGAGGCACGCTTCGATTGCGTGCTGGTGGACCCGCCGTTCTTCTCGACCACACCCAAAGGCAGGCTGGACCTGAACACGGACAGCGCCCGACTGATCAATAAAGTCCGCCCGCTGGTCAATGACGGCGGCTGGCTGGTCTCCATCAATAATGCGCTGTACGTCAGCGGGAAGGAATATATTCAGACTCTGGAAGAGTTGTGCGCGGATGGATACCTGAAAATCGCCGGGTTGATCCCGGTGCAGGAGGATTTCACAGGCTACCCCGGTACCAAGATCGGGGAACCAATTACCGATCCGCAGCCATTCAATCATTCGACGAAGATTGCCGTGCTGGAAGTGAAACATAAAAATACAAGAAAGGCTGCCGCTTCCCAGTAGCGAAGCGAGTCTGGTATGCTAAAATACCCTTCATCATGGAGTTTGGCATGCAAACGAAAAAGAAAATTGCCCGAATTGTTTATTGCTTATTAATCTGTGTGGTTGTGGCAGTATTTCGGATCAGGGCCATCCAGCACGTAATTCCTGCGCAATTTAATGATACAACAGGCTATGTCCAAGAGGCCCATGCACCCATTCTTAGTACGGACTTCCTGCTGGGACCAAGAGGCTTTACCATTCCCTTGTTTTTTAAATTTGTCGGCGTTCAGGTCAGCCGGATAGTCTGGCTGCAAGCTATATTTGGCTTATTCTGTTGGGGCGCGCTTGCTTTTGCTCTTTTAAAAAGCCTTTCCAACTATTGGATTGGTCTTGTTGCGTTTAGCCTGACAATGGTTTTTGGATTAGGGAGGGAAGTCCTCGTTTGGGATTCGGCCATCCTTTCAGAGTCGATCACCCTGTCACTTTTCGCTTTGACACTTGCCTTTGCTTTCCTCTTGATGACAAAATGGACCAAGGTCAGGCTGGCCGGCATATTTATTGCTGCCACGCTGTGGATATTTACCCGTGACAGCAACGCCCTCGTTCTTGGCATGGCAGCCATTGGCATTTTATTACTTACGTTTTCAAAAGAGTATCGAAAACGGAGTTTAATTGTTGGGATTCCATTGCTCGCGCTATCTGTTTATGCTTTAATCATAACCGCACTGGTGGGCCGAACAAACCAGGCAGTCACTCACAATTATGAGCAAAGGGTCCTTACTGATCCGACGCGCGAAGCATATTTTATTAATAAAGGGATGCCCATATCTCCAGCAGTGCAAAACCAAGCGGGTGGATGGGGGATGACTCTGCTAAATAGCAATAATCCCGATATAACCAAATTTCGTGATTGGATGCTAAAAAATGGCAATTATGTTTATTTACAGTTCCTTATCTCGCATCCGAAAGTCCTGTTTGGGGAACCTATCGCGAATAGAAATAAGCTTATAACCGGGGGGGAATATTTAATCGTTCTTCCGCTAGGATTCAACCCGCCTCCGGCCTGGCAGCAGCTCACCGACATTACATATCCAAAAGACCTGACTCTTTTTATCTTTTGGGTAATAAGCGTGATTAGCCTGGCGATCATCGTCACGCCTTGGAAGGCTGAGTTGAAAAAGTGGGCTTTTTCTGTGCTACTTCTGGTTATATGTATTCCGGCTGCCATAGTGACATGGAATATTGAATTAATGGAAGTTGAACGACACGCTCTTCTCATCGGGGTTCAATTCCATCTTGCTCTTTGGTCATTGTTACTAATTTCAGCAGATTTGATTGCCCAAAAAACGCTGCCGATCAATGAAATTCCGGAGAGATAAGAAAACGATGCCACCTTATTCCGCTACCGGGACAGGCGGGGCAGGCGTGGGGAACCGGCGCGAGAGGTTGATCAGCACGACCGAGCCGATGATGATGGCCGCCGAGACAAGCACATGCACGGTCAGGGGCTCCTGCGCGAACAGGCTACCCAACATGATCGCCACCAGCGGGTTGACATAGGCATAGGTGGAGACCAGCGAGACCGGGGCAGCGCGCAGCAGCCAGGCATAGGCGGTATAGCCGGCCATCGATCCAAAAAGCACCAGGTAAAGCAAAGCATAGCCTGAGGCTGCACTGATATGGGCCAGCACCAGCTGATGCCATTCCCCGGTGAAGCTACCGGCCAGGAACAATCCCACTCCACCAGCCAGCATTTGCATGCCGGTGGAGAGCAGGGTGGAATCTGGAAGGTGGGCAATGTGGCCGTAGATCGAGCCGAGCGACCAGAAGAAAGCCGCACACAGCAGGGTAATGATTCCCAACAGGGGAGCATTGGCAGAGGCTGTTCCGGTCAAGGAGGGAGCAACCAGCAGGGCAATGCCCCCAAACCCGATCACCAGTCCTATTATCCCAAGCAATTTCGGCCGCGCGCCGCCCGGACGCAGCGCTTCCATGGTGGTCATCCAGAGAGGCACTGACCCGATGATCAATGAGGCGATCCCGGAAGCCACTTTTTGTTCCGCCAGCGAAAGCAAGCCGTTACCTCCGAGCAGGAGCAGCAGGCCGACCGCCGAAGCGCGCAGCCATTGGCCGCCCGTCGGCGCAGGGTCACCGGCCAGGCGCCTCCAACTGTACAGGAGGACACCGGCTAACAGGAAACGCGAGCCGGCCATCAGGAAAGGTGGGATGGTTTGCACGGCAAAGTGGATGCCGAGGTAGGTACCTCCCCAGAAAATATAGACGGTGAGCAGGGCGATCCAGATTTTGAGCTTCGTTGACATGGGCAGTTTCTTCTTCCTAGTATAGTTTCCCCATTATAACGAACGACGGGGCAGAACCCACCCGTTTCTTGCTGTTTCATAATGATAACCACAAAGTCACAAAGAATTATAGATATCGTTATCGCAAAACTGACTCGAAAGAAGGTGTAAATACCCGTTTCTACACTGCTATATGGATTGCATTACGATTATGCATTATTCAAGCCAGAATATAGTTTCATGGTCTCACAGAAATCCAACTCTCAATGGGTTAGAGAACTCGAAGGCGGGAGACTTCGGACTCCAGCTGTTACCTGATTTTGGAAGACCTAAAGTCGGAAGATTTCGGACTCCGATTATTACCTGATATTGGGAAACCCAAAACCGGGAGACTTCAGACTCCAAAGGCCAGGCTTACTTGATCTTTTTCCCCAGCGCGCTGGTCATGCGCTGCAGGACCGGGGAGAAATCGTACTGGCTAAGCTGCACGTCCAGGATGCAAAAGCCTTCCGTGTAGAGGCGGGCAGCTTCCAGGGCCTGGTCCAATTCTTCTTCCGTGCGGACCGTGAAGCCCCTCCCGGCTCCGAACAGGTCGGGCAGGCGGGCAAACTGCCAGGTGGCCACGTCGTTGAATTTCCCATCCAGCATGGGCCGTTCGGTTCCGTAGCCAAAGTTATTGAGCACCACGACGATCGGGTTGAGGCCATAGCGGGCGGCCGTGGATAATTCCATCCCGGTCATTTGGAAGGCGCCGTCGCCGACCAGCACCAACGGGCGCAGTTTGGGCAGCGCCAGCTGGGCGCCGAGGGCGGCTGGCACGGCAAACCCGAGCGTGGCGTAATAGGCCGAGGACATGAACTCGGTGGCGCGCGGGATCGAGATATCAGCGGAGGCGAATAACGCATCGCCGGTATCTGCAATAAGGATGGTGCTGTCATTCAGGAAAGTTTCCAGACGTTTGAACAGCCGCTCCACCGTGACCGGCGTATCCGGAACAGGCTGAAAAACTTCCAGCGGGGCGGCATGCGGGATGACCGGGTCCGGCCGGCGCTGGATATCCGCCTGCAGGAGTCCTTGCAGGAACCCATTCAGATAAACCGCATTGAAGGTATGAAAGCGGATGGAAGTCTTTTCACTGGTGGAATAAATGGATTTGCCCTGGTCCAAATTTGCGGTAAAAATGCCCAGGTCAAGGTCGGTCAGGAGCACTCCGAGCAGGATGAGACAATCGCTGCCCTCAACATATTGGCGCACCTGCTCCTGGCTCATGCCGCCTTCATACAAGCCCAGGTAGAGCGGGTCGCGCTCGCCGAAGGCGGATTTGCCCAGGATGGTGGAAGTGACCGGAATATTGGTTTTCTCGACCAGTTTCTTGAAAGCATTCTGCATGCCATAGCGCAGCAGTTCCACCCCGGCAACCAGCACCGGTCGTTCGGCCTGATTGATCATTTCGGCGGCTTCCTGCAAGGCTTCCTTGAATGGGCCTTTATCCACATCCGGGAGCAGCAGTTTTTCTTCAACCGTTGAAACTTTAATAGAAACCATGTCGCGCGGAATTTCGATATAGACAGGCCGCCGGTAACAGATGGCTGCTGCCAGCACACGATTGATCTCCCGGCAGGCCGTCTCGGGGTTATCGAGCACGGCCTGGGCAACGGTAAGTTCTTCGAAAATCTTAAGTTGAGAATTGAAGTTCTTGGATTTATGATGCAGCAATGGATCGCCGGCCTGCTCCTGGAGGCCAGGCGCACCGCTGATCACAACCACCGGGCTTTTTTCGGCAAAGGCCTGGGCGGTGGTGTTGACCACCTTGAGCGCCCCGACGCCATAGGTGATGCAGACCGCACCCAGGCCGCGCACTCGGGAATAGGCATTGGCGGCGTACCCGGCGGACTGCTCATCGCAGGTGTTGATCAATTTTATTTTGCTTTCATATAATTGTTTATAAAAACCAAGCACGTAGTCTCCAGGAATCCCAAAGGCGTGCCGCAGCCCGTGCTGGTATAACCTATTGATTAGGTATTCCCCAATCGTAACCTGATCGGGTTCCATAAAAAATCCTCCAAAAGATAAATTTCATCGTAGTAATGTTTTCCCATGGTGAACGGTGTTTCCAAAAAAGAACACTAATTTAGATATATTATATCAGATTAAAGGACTACGTTCTCAACCCCGCATTGCATCAAATAGAATCTTACCCTAAGTCAAGTCGTTGCATCAAAAAGGATGTTACCCTACGGCAGAGATTTCTGGCTGCCGGAGGAGAACATGATGAGTCAACGAAGCAAGAGAG
>JBEKCT010000053.1:0-18897 GCA_050014715.1 Anaerolineales bacterium
CGATCAGGTAGTCCAGGCATAAACGGGAAAGACGGGTGGCCTGGATGCGGTCAAAGGGGGAGGGGTCGCCGCCTTGCTGCAGGTGCCCCAGGATGGCCGGGCGCACATCGAACACGCCCCGCCCTTCCTCTTCGAACAAGGCGCACATGAAGGGCGTGTTATAAACCTTGTTGGAGTATTCTGACCGCAGGATCAAGCCCAATCGTTTGCCGGCTTCGAAAGCCCGGTTAAGATTGGCCACGTCGATCTGCATATCACGCAGGGTGACGCCCTCCTCAGGGAGGTAGACCCGTTCGGCACCGGTGGCAATGCCTCCCATCAGCGCCAGGTAACCACTCCAATGGCCCATTACTTCGACCACGAAACAACGACGGGTGGCGACGGCAGACTGCTTGATCTTGTCGACTGCTTCCACGATGCTGTTCAGGGCCGTGTCTGCGCCGATGCTGAACTCAGTGCCGGGCAGGTTGTTATTGATCGAAGCCGGCAGGCAGATGATCGGAATATTGAAGGCCGGAAAATTAGGCCGGGAAATCAGCATGGTGTGAACCGCTTCGTAGCCATTCCAGCCGCCCACCACCAGCAGCGCCTGGATGTGTTTGTCTTCGATTACGCGCGCAATGGCGTACAGGTCACTGCCCTGTGGCACCACCCGGCTGGTACCCAGCATGGATCCGCCCAGGGAAGCCCAGCCGCTCACGCCCATCCATTGCATTTCCTGCACTTCCCCTTTTGCCAGCCCCTCGAAGCCGTTCTTAATTCCGAGCATGACATGACCCTGGTCCAGTCCCAGGCGGATGGCGGCTCTGGCGGCAGTGTTCATCCCGGGGGCGGGTGCACCCGAATTCATCACCCCGATGCGGAAATGTTTCTGGTCAGCTGCTGGAGTGTGGGGTAGAGCGCGCACCATTGTCTTGAGAGTGTTGAATGCGTCTTTAAAACTAGGACTGCGCAAGTTCATGGCTTTTTCATAATCCCTGGCAGCGATTGCTTCTGTGACTGCGCGGCTCTTTTCCACGCATTCCACCAGAGAGAAATGTTTGATATGGTTGGCGCGGGTACCAACCACCACGGGTTCATCTTCGGGTTTGGCATTCAACAGAGTTACGACAGCTTCATACCCCAATTGAGTGGCCAGGATGCGGTCGTAAGCACTCGGCCGGCCGCCGCGCTGGACGTGCCCGAGCACGGTCACGCGCACTTCCTCGCCCAGATGCTCTTCCAGCACACGTTGCACGTCCGTACTGCCAATGTAATTCCCATCACGGTCGCGCGCGCCTTCCGCCATAATGACAATATGGTCCCGCCGACCGGCTTTGGTGCCCGCCTTCAAACGTTCGAGCATCACCTCCTGCCAGTTATTCACATCCGGGGGCGCCTCCGGGATCAGGACCCAATCAGCGCCGGTGGCCAGGGCGCTGTACAGCGCCAGGTAACCGCAATTGCGCCCCATCACTTTTACGATGAAGGTGCGCTGGTGGCTGGCGGCTGTGCTGGTGATGGCATCCACGGCTTCGGTGATGCGATGCAGGGCGCTATCCGCGCCGATGGTCATATCGGGACCCGAAAAATCATTGTCGATCGAACCTACCAGCCCGACGATTAGCAGGTTGGGGTGGCCGTCGGCCAGTTCAGCGCTGATCTCCCCGCTCGCAGCCAGGTCGGCGACAATGGACGGCCACTCCTGGCGGAATTGATTTGCCCCGGTCAGCGAACCGTCGCCACCGATGACGACCAGCCCGTCGATGCCATTCAGGATCATATTCCTTGCTGCCGCCCGCCGCCCTTCTGGTGTCCGAAAGGCCTCGCTGCGGGCTGTTCCGATAATGGTGCCACCGCGCTGCAGGATCCCGGCGACGGAATCCCAAGTCATTTTTTTGATATAGTCTCCGCCGTCCACCAGGCCCTGGTAGCCTTCGTAGACAGCGTAGATTTCTGTGCCTTTTTCGAGGGCGGTTCGCACCACGGCCCGCACAGCCGCGTTCATTCCCTGGGCATCCCCACCGCTGGTCAGGACTGCAATTCGTTTTGTTGCCATAGACATAAACTCCGATTAAGGGTACAGCTATCTAAAAATCATGGAAGAACCGCATTCCAGGAATGCAAGCTGCGCTGGAATTTTCGGAAAAGTTCTAAAGCGGAACTTCAGCTTTTAGGGAACCGCTGCGATGATGGGTAGTTATGCAAGCGTAAAGCACAAAATGGCTGTGGGCCAGCAAAAAATGCACTGTTGTACAACCCGTGGGGGCGCGCAGCATCCCGGAACGTGCCAAGATCACCCGACTCTTCTTTTCATGGGAATTCCCCATGCGCCTGCATTATAAGCGAAAAATCATCCCAAACGTTTGGCTGAAAGAACGTTTGGTGCCAATGAACAGCATTGGCTAATTCAGCCCAAGAAAGGGCAGGGTTGATATTTTATCTCTCTTTATCACCAATTCTTATTTCAACATCGGCATCTGGATGCCATGCCGCTTGGCGGCTGCGATGGCCAGCTCATACCCGGCGTCGGCATGACGAACCACGCCCAGACCCGGATCGGTGGTCAGTACGCGTTCCAACCGTTTGGCGGCTGCCGGCGTGCCATCCGCCACGATGACCTGTCCGGCGTGTTGGCTGTAGCCAATGCCCACACCGCCGCCGTGGTGGAACGAGACCCAGGTGGCCCCGCCGACCGCGTTGATCATGGCGTTGAGAATGGCCCAGTCTGAGATGGCATCCGAACCATCCTTCATGGCCTCGGTCTCGCGGTTCGGGCTGGCAACTGAGCCGCAGTCCAGGTGGTCGCGGCCGATGACGATGGGCGCTTTCAGGATTCCATCCGCCACCATCTGGTTGAATTTGAGGCCCGCCTGGAGCCGTTCCCCGTAACCCAGCCAGCAAATGCGCGCCGGCAGCCCCTGGAAAGGCACCTTCGCGCGCGCCAGTTTGAGCCAGCGCTGCAAATGATCATCCTGCGGGAAGAGCGCCGCGACAGCTTCATCAGTGCGGTAGATATCTTCCGGGTCGCCGGAGAGCGCCACCCAGCGGAATGGCCCTTTGCCCTCGCAAAACAGGGGGCGGATGTAGGCCGGCACGAAGCCGGGGAACTCGAAGGCATCCGTCACACCGTAGTTATAGGCTTGCTGGCGCAGGTTGTTACCATAATCGAATACCTCCGCGCCCATTTTTTGGAACGCCAGCATGGCCTGGACGTGTTGTGCCATGGAAGCCATGGCCCGTTTTTTGTATTCCTCCGGATTGGACTTGCGCAACTCGCCTGCTGCAGCCACGCTCAAGCCGGACGGGACGTACATCAGGGCCTCGTGAGCGGAGGTCTGGTCGGTAACCACATCCGGGGTGACGCCGCGCATGGCCAGCTCCCGGGTGATATCTGCAGCGTTCCCGATCAGGCCGATGGACTGCGGCTTTTCCTGGTCCTTGTATTCATCCACCAATGTCATGGCTTCTTCGAGATTGTCCACGACCCGGTCCACATACCCGGCATCCAGACGGCGTTTGGCATGGGCCGGATCCACTTCGACGATCAGGCCGACCCCCTCGTTCATGGTAATGGCCAACGGCTGGGCCCCGCCCATCCCACCCAGGCCGGCCGTCAGACAGAATTTGCCTTTGAGCGAGCCCCAGCCTTTAATATTTGCCAGCGCGCCGAAGGTCTCATAGGTGCCCTGTAAAATCCCCTGCGTGCCGATGTAAATCCATGAGCCGGCAGTCATCTGGCCGTACATGATCAAGCCTTTGGCAGCCAGCTCATCAAAGTGCTCCCAGGTGGCCCAATGAGGCACCAGGTTGGAATTGGCAATCAGAACGCGCGGGGCATCCGGATAGCTTTTAAAAACCGCCACCGGCTTGCCTGATTGGACAAGCAGGGTCTCATCATCTTCCAGATTCTTAAGTGATTCAAGGATGGCGTCAAAACACTCCCAGTTGCGGGCAGCCTGTCCGCGTCCGCCGTATACCACCAGATCTTGCGGGCGTTCGGCCACCTCGGGGTCAAGGTTGTTTTGGATCATTCGATAGGGGGCTTCGGTGAGCCAGGATTTGCAGGTGAGTGTTGTGCCGCGCGGGGCGCGGACGGTACGAGGTCCGGTCATGCTTCATCTCCTTTATAAGAAATAAAATCCCCTCCGGGTTATTATACGCCGGGAGGGGATTTTCGTTTATCCTTGGTAAGAGCAATTATTTATTTCTTTTTTACGGCCAGTCGGTCGAACCTGGTTTCGCGCAGTCGCTTCACCAGGGTTTCCCGTGCTTCCACCCAGATTGGATGCACCAGGCAATCATCGCTGAAAGAACAATCGGCCGGATCGCCCACACACTCGTTGAGCAGAATCGGCCCATCGATAGCCTCAACCACATCGAGCAGAGAAATATCTTTGGCATCGCGTGCCAGGGTTACCCCACCGCGTGCTCCCCGGCTGGTATGCAGTAAACCGGCAATTGACAATTGGGAGATGATTTTGGCCAGGAACGAAGGCGGTATTTTCATTTCCTGGGCAACGGTGCTGGTGGCGGCACGCTCATTGGGTCCCTGGTTGGCGAGATAACGGACTGCGCGGATGGCGTAGTCGGCTTGACGTGTGATTTGCATGAGGGCTTCCCTTTCTGGATAATTAGGTAATATTTATCATCTTATTGTATTGTCTGTTGGGAGACCGGGCAAGTGATAGAGGTCATGCTTGAAATATGACCTTTTACTCCGATATTTATCATAATTGTGTCTATTCGATCAGGATTGGAACGGGGGGCGCGGATAGGTCTGCGCGCATCCGTGGTGCGGCAGAATGACTAGCGGGTGATCGTAAGTTTCCCCGTACCCATATTTACCACAATGGTCAGTTGCGGGCCGCTGCCGGCCTGGGTATACAGGTCGGCATTCCTGGACCAACCCGGGGTATATGTGACGTTTGACAGGGCGCCTTCCACGCTGAGCTGGACGGGGATGCCGGCTGGGATGACCAGCGTAGTATTGCTGATTCCCGTTTCGATGTTGACACTGCCATCGCGCTTAAGGCTGCCGGTGAAATCGAGCGTGAAGTTTCCCGCTCCGCCATGGAAAAGCAGGCTGGAAAAATCCGCATTTCCCAACCCGGTCAGCGAGACATTGGATGCGCCGGTTTCATAGCTCAGGAGCGACATTCCGGTCAGGTTGGGGGAGGCGAAATTCACCCTGGGATCGGAGGCACCGTCTTTAACGGAGAGATTGGCCAGCGCCAGGCCGCCGAATTGGTAATCAGCGTGGTACGCGCCGGCTGCGATGCCCAGGTTGATTGGTTGATTACCCAATGAAAGATCCCATCTGTTCTTGATATCGGAAAGATCCGGTATCCCGGTCTGGAGCCAATTGTCTTGCTCAATGCGGACCGATGCACCATCCACGTGGATAACGGGTTTGAAATCGGCGATATTATATGCGGCTGTGCCGGAAACCAACATACCATTGGCTCCAAGGTGGATTTTTAAAGTACCTGCACCAAAAGCAAGCGACAAGTCCACCGGGGACGCAGTGTTGGCAGGCACAGGAACATGGATCTGGTCAGTTGCCATGGGTCCGGGTGTGACAGAATGTATCGGCACACTGATATTGAACCCACAGGTAATCGTACTAAATGCGAGGGTGAGTAGAACGGGCAGGAACTTGCGAATCACGAGAACTCCTTAGAAATGATTTCCACCTAAATAAACGTATCATGTTCGCATTCGTTCAAGGGCAATCGTATTACGTTCCCAATTCATGAACCAGGTCCGCCGTCATGGATAAGATCACATCGGCATGCTGCGCGCGCAATTCGCTTTCCTCGCCAAAACCGCATAAAACTCCCACTGTCTGCGCACCGGCTGCCTTTCCGGCGCGGATATCCACGCTGGTATCACCCACCATCAGGCAGGCCTCGGGAAGCACATCCATTTGCCGGGCGGCCCATAAGATCGGGTCTGGGAAAGGTTTCGTATGCTCACAGGTCTGGTCGGAGGCGATGCATTTGAAGTATGGGACCAGGTTAAATTGATTCAGAAAGTCCATGGTTGTGCGCGTATCCCGGGCACTCACTACCGCGAGCGGGTAGCGTTTGACGAGATTTTCCAACATCTCCCTGGTGCCTGGAACAAGTTGGAATGGCCTGGTTTTCATTTTTGAAAGCCGTACGATCCAGTCCCTCAGGGCAAAGATTTCCTCATCCAAGCCGATCAGATCGGATATGCCATACAGGAAAGTAGCCGGAGCTTCTGCCTCCATCACCATGCCGCGCGCCACCCGGGTAAGGTCCCCACCGGGAAATAGCATGTGGAACGGTTTCAGGAGTTCGGTTAGTTGTGCGACCATCACATCGTCGGTATCGCTAAGGGTGCCATCCACATCGAAACAAATGGCACGGACGTGGGAAACCTGCAAAGGCATCGGACCTCCGGGGCATGAAAAAATTGGGTGATAGCCAGATTGTACTCCTTTCGTTATTGGGTTCAACTGAGAATGGGACGAATGCAATGGTACCATCGGAGTACTGGCGAACTGGGCTGAGCGATATATAATTATTTGATTAGTGGATACCTGGTCAGGTTGAGCCAGAGTTGAAGAATGATTTTGCTCCTGTCCGAAAATAAATGGAAGCACAGCTTTTATGATTGTGCAACGGAGTCGCAAATGCACTGATCCGATCTTTCCCCTAATTTTCAGATAGGTTGGTGACAGAACAGATGGAATTAGGGAAATGGCTAATAGGCGCGCGAATTTCAAATTTTTTGTGATCATCAGCCTGCTGCTGGCTGCCTGTGGGGCAGCCCCCGCGCAACCTCCTACACCTGCCATATCGCAGTTGCCCGGTTCAACAGGTCTGCCGGCAACCTCCACAGTGCTGCCTCCCACATCCACATTTACAGCCTCTCCGACGGCTGTCCCGGTGCTTCCCGATCCGGCGGGATATGCCTGGAATCCTGTCATCGCCGGATGGGAACGGCCGGTGGATATCCAGAACGCCAGCGATGGGTCGGGAAAGCTGTTTATTATCGAGAGACCCGGCCGGATTGTCATCCTTAAAGGCGGACAGATCCTTCCAACCCCATTTCTGGATATTTCCGCCAAGGTCGGCAGCCGCTATACGGAACAGGGGCTGCTTGGGCTGGCCTTCCATCCTGATTATGCCCGGAACGGTTTTTTTTACGTCAATTACACGGAAGGAAATGAAAATACGGTCATAGCGCGCTTTCATGTTTCTGCATCTGACCCGGACCTGGCTGACCCGGCCAGTGAACCGGATATCCTGAGTGTTGACCAGCCTTATAACAACCATAACGGCGGTGGGCTGGCTTTCGGTCCGGATGGGTACCTTTATATTGGATTTGGAGATGGCGGATCGTAGGGTGATCCGTTATTGAACGGACAGAATCTGCGCACGCTACTCGGCAAGATGTTGCGCATCGATGTGGATCATGGGACTCCGTATGCAATCCCCGCCGGCAACCCCTTTGCCAAAGGTGGCGGGTTAGCAGAGATCTGGGGGTATGGTTTGCGCAACCCCTGGCGTTTCTCTTTCGATCGCCTCAGTGGTGATTTGTATATAGCCGATGTCGGCCAGGATGCTTGGGAAGAGATCGATTTTGTCCCAGCCGGGACGGCGATTGGCATGAATTTTGGATGGAGTTACTAAGAGGCCGTGCACCCCTATAAAGGCCAGCCGCCCGCGAATGTGACTTTTACCTGGCCGATCAGTGAATATTCGCACGCGAATTGATGTGCAGTTACCGGCGGCTATGTCTATCGAGGAGCAGCTTTACCGGAATGGCAGGGCGTATATTTCTTCGGCGATTATTGTTCCGGAAACATTTAGGGCTTGATCCATTCAAACGGACGAAACCAGCCAGCCAGGATCCTTTTTACGACCAGTGCAAGAATTATCACTTTCGGGGTGGATGAAGCCGGGGAAATTTACCTGGCAGATTATGGATTGGGTGAGCTTCTGCGGCTGGAACGCAAGTAATACGGGTCCAAACGTTTGTGGACTTATGCTGTCCAAATAGCGCGAATTGTCATATTGATTCATGATGCCTGTCACTGGATAATCCTGCCCGGTTGTTTTAGACTGTATTATCATATCTGGAGGTGGCTTGTGGCTGAACGTACATGGGAAACCAGCATGGTAAGTTATTGCGAACATGTCAAGGGCGAAGTTGCCTTGGAAGCGGAAATGCTTTTTCCGATGGATGAGTTGCCTGACCCGCCGCGGGTCATTTCCCACCGCTGTACCCGTGGCGCCGAGTGCAACCAGTCGGGCAAAGCGGCATGCGTCTGGGCCGGCACGAATCCAGATTATGATCCGTTTCGTTCGTAAACCAGGATAGGATCTCAAATTCCATCTGGTGAGATCTCCCCTTCTCCTTTTTGGTTGGTCGGACTGCTCCCACAAATTTATGTGGGAGCAGTCAAATTAACGATGAAGGCGACCCTCTTCGGGTCGTCTTTTGGGTCTGTTGGCGCTTATTTTAACTTGATGCGCGGTTTTAATACCGGAGCAGGCCCCGGGTTCGGGATAGTTGCTTTTCGAACCGGGAAACGGGTGACCACTCCCGGAACGAACAAGAGCATAACCAAAATGGCCAGGATAGCCAGGAAGATCGTCCAGGAGGGCCGGCTGCTTACTTCCGGAATGATCCCGCCGGGATTGTAGCGGGCCTTGAAAGTGGCTGTTCCATTAAGGGAAACGGTCAATGTGCGGCCAAGTCCGTCCCGCAAGGTTAATGGAGAAGTGTAAGTAATGCGATATTCACTTTGCAGTGCCCGGCCATACAACCCGAATAAATTGGATAGATCAGCCGTGTTGTTGGCCTGACTGTACACCCCCCCGGCCTTTTCTGCCAAAGATTTCAGGGCCGATTCGTCCAGACCAAAATAGGGACCTGCGCCATCCGGATTGCCCAAGCCGATGGTGGATATGGAAAGCCCACTTGTGCCGATGGTCTGGATGACCTGGTCGAAAGTCTTTTTACTCTGATTGTCCATACCGTCTGTCAAAACGATGACGGCTTTCCGCCCGGGATAATTCTGCAATATCTGGTTGGCCTGGGACAGGGCATCGAACATGGCGGTATCGTCCTTGGCCTTCAGGCTGTTGATTGCCTGGATTAATGCGGCATGATCGCTTGTAATGGTTTGAACATAGGTCACTTTTGTATTAAATGCAAGCAGGCCGGCCTGGTCACCGGGACGCATTTGATCGACATATGCCTTGGCAGCAGCCTTGGCGGCGGAGAGTTTGCCGGCATTATTCATACTACCGGAAACATCCATCACCAGCAGGGTGGTCAATTGCCCGATCTGGCCGGATCCGCTGACTTGCTCCGGCTTCATTACCACGCCGTTCTCGGAGATCTGGAGTTGATCCGGATTCACCCCCATTGGTTCTCCCATGGCATCCGTCACCGATATATAGAGGGTGACCTGCGGGAATTTGGAATTATCCACTTGCGTGATGCGAATAAGGGCACCGGAAGACTGGGCGGTGGCAGCCTGGAACGGAGCGAGCACCAGGAACAGGCTTAATCCAAACAGGAACATGCGCTTGGTATTTTTCATGGAATTACCTCTTTTCGTGATAAACCATTTCCGTGTTACCCATCCGGATGGTGCTCTTATTGGTAAGCTGCGCCCGTTCGATCCGGTGTTTATTGATGAAGCTGCCGGATAGACTCATGTCCTTCAGCGTAAAATGCGCTCCATCACCGGTCAACATGGCATGTTGCGGGGCAATGTCGGGGTCGGGCAGGACAATTTCAGATTTCAGGGCGCTGCTGCCGATTGCGATTGCCGGACCTTTGGCACGCATAAACTTGTCCAGGATGAATTCAGTTCCTTTGAGTTTGCCGCTGGTAACCTCAAGCCAGGCACTGGCCAACAATACAACGATCAACGAGATAAATGCACCGGTCGAAGCTCCGAGCAGCATCAAACCGATTGCTTTGCCAAGCAGAGAATCCTTGATCAAACTGAACGAGGCTTCCAAAAGGGATCCACCAATTGCTCCACCCAACAGACCGCCGAGCAGTCCTTTCCAAACCTGACTCCTGCCGGATACTCCTTCGGCGATACCGATCATGAGCCCAAATAAACTCCAGCCGAGCGTCCTGCCAATCATCCCGGCACCAACCGCCTGGAATGCCCATTCACTCAGCGGCAGCCCAATTGCTCCGGCAACCAGGCCGAGCAGACCGCTGAATAGAGCGGACTTACCGGCGTGGACCAGGTTGCGAGTTAGAACTCCTTCCACCATTCCGATCAACAGGCCGATGCTCAACCCGACCAGTGCACCGACGATCGTTTCGCTGAGGTAAATGTTGGTGATGAACGACAAACCGAGCAGATTGCTGATCTGCCAGCCGATCAGTCCGCCGATTGCACCAAAAACGGCATAATAATACGTACGCATGCGTCTATTCATTGGGGATCGACTCCTTTTTTCTTGTCTCCGGTTGGTTCCTGTTGCAGGTTCTTCCAATGCAGGATGGTCTCCCCTGCATCATCTTCCAATTCATAAAACCCGTAGTAGCGGTTGGGTTCGAGTAGGCCGCCTGCCTGTCTGACGAAGAATCCGCCGGTTTCACTGTACGGTTCCATTACCAGCGCCACCTGCCAAGGTTCAGGAAAGAAGTGGTTGTGCAACCAGGCATCATAATGGGAGAGAAAAACGCCCATATGTGGGTGCGTATGGTACCAACCGACGATGACATCCTCGGGGTATTCTTCGTCGATTTTTTCATGAAGATCCACCAAACTATCCTGTGTGAAGGTCAGGAAAACGCTGCCTTGTTGGGTAAAGCGGGCCGGCAGGGTTGCAGTAATAACGATAAATTGCCGGGTGGTTTCAGCATCTGTGCACCACTTTCCCACCAGTACTCCGCCGACTTCATTTTCCAGGTCGCTGGAGGCATGTCGTACTGCCTGGTTGCAAGCGGTTTGGGTGAGGAACACAGAAACAGGCGCCTCGTTCCCCACTCTTTGATAAGAGGAGATCCAGTGCCGGGATTTTTCCATTGGCAGGCTTGCCAACATGGGGACCGGGTTTACGGGGGGCAGCATGTGAATGCGTGATTGGTTCATCAAAGAAGGTTGTCCGCGAAAAGGTTCGGAGGGGTCCAATAAGGGATATGAGCAGCCCGAATTGGGAAAAATTATCCGGCTGTGACGTCAGCAGTCATCATCAGGCGATCATCCTTTGGGACACCCGCCTGAACGAGCGTCTCATCCTCCTTAAGCTCCCGACCGAGTGCCTTGCTATCCAGCCGGTAGGACATCGGGCGTCCATCCGGACCGGTAACGGGCAGTTCCAGCGAGGTGGTCAATTCGGGAAGCAGTTCCTTGACGATGACATCGTCAGGAATCTCGGCAGTGCGGCTACCTCCGGAGGGAAGTACAACGGTAACAGGTAGGTCAGACATGCTATTGCTCCTTTCAGTGTGTGGCTGGTGTGCAGCCGGTTGGAGGGGTTATTTGAGACGGATCTTGGGTTTGAGACGGGATTCGACTGTTTTGAGCTTGACACGCTCAGGTCGCAGCAACTCCCGTTCATCCACCGGGAAGGCATGCGGATGATTTTTGCGATATTCCCTGCACCAACGCGCCGCTTCCGGATCCCAGGGGAAAGGCGGCTTGGCCGGGTCATCATGGAAGTTCTTATACTGAAGCATTTCACCGAGCATCACCACCAACCGGTCGAGTGAGCGGCTGGCTGTCCACCAGGCAGCATCGATGCAGACACTACCGTTCAGATGGTTGATATTGGGATGCCAGATGGGGGTGAGCCAGTGCATGCCCGGCCAGCGTTGCGGATATTGGTTGTGAAGGTAGATTTCTACCTGGTGGTATGTGCCGAACCTGGGATTACCCTGGCGGTCCACATCAAGGATGCCCTTGCATTTGAAGGTAACGATATAAGTCTCGGGAGGCAGGTCGGCGTGCGGCCGCCTGGCTTCGAAACTGATCAGGTCGCTGCGGGCTGCCAATTCCTGCATCAATTCGTAATCGGCACGTAGGCGCCGCATGCGTGGGCTCTGGTCCAGGCCAACGGCCCCGGCGGTGATATCGGCTGTAAGCATCAACCGGTCGTTTTCCGGAATCCCGGCCGAGGCGGGCGTTTCTTCATCTTTGAGTTCACGCCCTAACGCCTTGCTATCCAGGCGATAATACATCGGGCGTCCATCCGGGCCAACGGTGGGTAATTTCAGCAAGGTGGTTAATTCGGTAAGCAAGTCGTGCACTTTGATGTCATCCGGAACCTCGGCTGTCCGCGCTCCACCGCTGGGTAGAATAATGGTAACGTTCAAATCTGGCATGACAGTCTCCTCTTTACTGAATCTGGTCAGGCTGTGAAGTGCGGCACCTGGCAGGCGCCAGTGATGGCCCAGCAATCTGCGTGGTGCAAAGTATGGCAGATCTTGCATTCCACCACACCGCGCCGGTCGTCCGGGTCGATCAATTCGAGACAATACGGACAACGATGCTCCTCATGACCTGAAAGCTGCAGTTTGGGCTTGGAATGATCGGCGTGCTTTCGCTTCGGTTTGACAGTTTGGGTGATGACCGGCAGGGAAGCTGGTTGCAGTATCAGGTTGGGGACCGGTACGGCAGGAGCGGGGTCGGGTGCCCGATCTGGTAGTTTTTGTGACCTCCGATGGGTGCGAAGTATTTTTCTCGGGGGGTTCATCTGTGTTAGCGCGTGTGCGTTCCTGGTGGGGTGATGCCAAGCAAACAGGGCCAGAAGTGCAAAACCGGTTGATAACGGGATTTGACCCAATTTCCACCAGTCTGATGTGGTGCGTAATGATTTGGAAAGATCGATGCCGTAACTCCATCCGGTAAACCAACCCAGCAGAGCCAGACTGCCGGTGAGAAATGCCAGGATCGAGCAGATGCGCAGGACGGGCGCTTTCCTGGGAATGATCCAGCGGACAGAGAAACCGGCCACCAGTCCCAGGATAGCGTCCGTAATCAAAAATGCAAGAATGGGGATGGATAGGTGGGCCCGCAGGAGCAGGCCAACCAGCCCGATGGGGATGGTGATCATCAGAAGAACCAATAGCACCAGCTTGCGTGGCAAGGCCATGAAGAGTGGATCATTGGGGACGGGCTTCTGGGTGATCATGGTTGATTAAGACTAGAGGCCTGGTTAGGCATTACTCATGCAACTTTATACGTCCACTTACCGGACCAGTCTTGGCGGAGATGTCATATGGATCGTCCTTAAGATGGATCCGGGCGCGGGCTGGCTTGGGTTGCTCGGTTGGTTGAAAATCGTGGAAATGCAATGCTTCGGGCAGATCGCCGGTCAGTTCGTAGAAACGATACTCCTGTCCATTATGAACGCGCAGAATATGCAAGGATGGCACACCCACATTGGCGAGAGTGCGGTGCAGGAAATTCTCCTCCCCTGTAATCAAATGGGTCAATTTGGTTTCGCGCAAGGTTCCACAAGTCGGGCAGTGCCCGCCTTCGAAGCTGACCGTATTGAGCGGTTTGAGCACCTGTTCGAGGGTTTGGCAAACCGGGCAGAACAGGGAGGTGATCAGTTCCTGGTCCAGTTCAATCACTGCCTCCGCTCCCAGGTCGGCCCGGGCGATGCGGAGCAGGTCTTCCAATGTGGTGTGCTCCGCCCTGGCAGGGATTTCGGTGATCACGCCGTACGTCCAGTGGCTTTCACAGTCCGCGCGCGGCACGTAGGCAGTGGTATGCATCTCGTTGACCATGCCATTGTAATGGATGACCTTACCCGGTTCGACTGGCATCCCGTTGATGAGCTTGAGGGCTTCCTGCGATTGTATTCCACCGATAATGGAAGCGATGGTGGGAGTGGTGGGTACTTTACCTAGCAGGATATTCTGGCGGGCCAGCAGAGGGCAGGAATAGCGCAGCGAGAGGTCCCGAATTGCCGCCTCGGTCAGGGTGCACTCGTAGCAGGCGCCCTGGCCGGGTACAAAGACGCGCACCAGACCAAGCAGTTCCTGGATGGCTCCATCCACCCAGGGTTTGTTCATCCAATAGCAGAAGCGGTTGATCGCCAGGCGGGCTTCCCGGTTATCCATGCAGCCGATCACCACGTCCATGCGCCGGATGACGCCCAGACCAAGTTGTGTCATCACATCGCCATTCAGGTATTGGACGTGGACCTGCGGGTTGAGTGAGCGGGCGCGTGCTGCCGCTACTTCGGCTTTACTGCGACTGTTATCCGATTCGCGAAATAGCACTGAACGGCTCAGGTTGGCGGCCTCGATCGTGTCGAAATCAACAATATATATGTAGCCAACACCCATCAATGCCAGGTTTTTGATTACATCGTTCCCCAGTGCTCCGGCACCGACCACCAGAACGCGGGCATTTTGGACCTTTTCACGTTCCCACCAGGAGATAAATTCAAATGTACCTAAACGGTCGGTATGCAGATTGGGAATGTGCAGTGGCTTTTCAGGCGCGACGGGTATGCGTAGGGGACCGGTGGGAGGTTCGTTGGTGGCGGAGCGTCCGGCAGGGGAGCCATCCTGGCGGGCCAACTCACGCGCCTTGGCTACATTCGACTCATCTATGGAGTGCACAAACCAGCCAACATTCGGACGGCCTTCGATCAGCCGGGATTCTTCCAGCGTCTTAAGCGCTTCCCGCAAGGTGGCTCGGCTGACACCCAGCTGGCTCATCAACTCCCTTTCAGAAGGAAGCTGGGAACCTGGTACAACACTACCATCCAAAATGGAGACAGCCAGTTTACCGGCAACTGTTTCTGCGAGCGTGTTGTGAGTGATTGGTAGGATTTTCATATTTACCCAGTGGTATAATGGTCAGACCAGATAAACCAATCATATTCTTTTTTGCGGGTATTGTCAATAGGTGCGGTTGACACCCAGAACTTTCATGTTGGATGGTTAAATAAAAAAAGGCGACCTGAATTGGGCCGCCTTTTTGGTTGGTGCATGTCAAAAAATTACTTGACTTCGATGACCGCGCCGGCTTCTTCCAGCTTCTTCTTGGCATCCATGGCGGCATCTTTACCGACTGCGGCAAGGATTTTACCATCCGCGGTCTCGGCCAGGGTCTTGGCCTCGGTCAGGCTGAGGCTCACCAATTGGCGGATGACTTTGATGACTTCGATCTTCTTGGGACCGGGGTCCTTGATGACGACGTCATATTCGGTCTTCTCTTCGACAGCCTCGGCGGCAGCTGCGGGAGCAGCACCGGCGGCGGCCATTGCAACAGGAGCGGCGGCGGAAACGCCCCACTTCTCTTCCAGTTTTTTGACCAGGTCAGCGGCTTCGAGAACGGAGAGCCCGCTCAACTGTTCGACGATTTTATCCAGATCAGCCATTTTAAATCTCCTTCAGATTTCTTTATGAATAGTTATTTCAGTGGAGTAATAACGACTACTCGTTACTACAATTCTTAATCATGCTGCAGCCGGGGCTGCCTTGTCGGAATATGCTTTAACCACATATGCCAGGGAACGGCCGGGTTCGGCCAGAGTGCGTACCAGTTTACTAGCAGGAGCTTGCAGTACGCCCAACAACTGGGCGCGCAAGACCGGTAAAGGCGGCAGGGATGCCAGGGATTTAACCTGGGCGGAGTTGAGAGCTTTTGCATCCAGGAAGCCACCTTTCATTTTGACGGCTTCCATGCCCTTCGTCGCTTCTGTGAGTGCTTTTGTGAAACCGGCCGCATCGTTGAATGCAAAACCGATGGCGGTGCTCTTTTCTGCAAAGTCAGCCGGGACGTTATAGCCAGCTTTTTCCAAAGCGATCCTGGCAAGCGTGTTCTTGACGATATGGAATTCACCGCCATTTTCACGAGCCTTGGCACGGATGACATCCAGATCTTTCATTTTCAACCCAGAATACTCAACCAGTACCACAGCCTCACTCTTGGCGAGCCATTCGCCATATTCGGCCAGCATGGCCTCTTTCTGCGATTTTGATTTAGCCAAAGAATATCACCTCCTTTCCAATCATGAAGTCGTGGCTTCTCGATAAAACCGGGTGGGGGTGTGTGTGGGCGGAGCCGCAACACTCCCCAGCCTTTACAAAAATCGAGAAGGTACAAAAAGTCTTTGCCCGAGTGTCGCAGGCAAAGACTTGACCCCATGAGGGGGGTACCTCCCCGGAAGGGAGGTGTGGTGATTCCACCAGTCTTCACCTAGGCAGGAAATTAAGCCCCGTGCAAAATCGCAGGGCGCCTGCCGTCTTCGGCGAAGGAATGCTCCTCGGGCTATCGGAATACCGTTATTCGGTTTCCTCCATCGCCTGGGCCATATTGGCGTCAACTTTTACGCCGGGGCCCATGGTGGATGTCATGGTGATGTGTTTGATGTAGTTACCCTTGGCCGCGGATGGGCGGGCCTTGGTGATAGCTTCCATCAATGCTGCAAAGTTTTCATACAGCTTCTTTTCGTCGAACGAAGCCTTGCCAATCGAAACATGGATGTTGGCGGTCTTATCCAGGCGGAATTCGACGCGACCGGCTTTGGATTCAGTTACGGCACGACCGATGTCTTCGGGCGAGACAACCGTACCAGCCTTGGGGTTCGGCATGAGGCCGCGCGGCCCGAGCACGCGTCCAAGCTTGCCGACCTTGCCCATCATATCGGGTGTGGCGATGGCTACATCGAAATCCAGCCAGCCGCCCTGGATCTTGGCCAGGGTCTCCTCATCATCAGCCACGGTATCCGCACCGGCGTTGCGGGCATTGGTGGCACCGTCACCCTGGGCAAAGACCAGTACGCGCACGGACTTTCCCAAACCGTGCGGCAAGACCACCACGTCGCGCACCTGCTGATCGGCCTGGCGGGGGTCAAGGCCCATGCGCATGTGTACTTCGATGGTGGCATCGAATTTTGCGTATGAGGTTTCTTTTACCAGCTTGACCGCATCCTTGGGGCCATAGAACTTGTCCAGATCCACTTTGGCAAGAGCGGCCATGTATTTCTTTCCGTGTTTAGTCATGCAATCTCCTTTGTGGTGCAAACGGGCCGGAATGCGGCCCTCCCACCGGGTTAATCTACGACAACGATACCCATGTTGCGGGCAGTGCCCTCGATCTGGCGCATGGCGCCTTCGATATCCAGGGCGTTAAGGTCTTTCATCTTCAGCTGGGCAATCTCGCGCACCTGGGCGCGGGTTACATTACCGACCTTTTCCCGATTGGGGACGCCGGAGCCTTTTTCGATCCCGGCGGCCTTGCGCAATAAAACTGCGGCGGGCGGTGTTTTCAGTACGAATGTGAAAGAACCATCGGTAAACACGCTGATTTCTGCGGGAAGAACCTCGCCCGGGCGGTTGGAAGTGCGGGCGTTGTAATCCTTGCAAAAAGCCATGATGTTGATGCCATGACCAGCCAGTGCCGGTCCGATGGGGGGTGCAGGATTGGCCTTGCCGGCCTCAATCTGCAGACGAACAATTGCCTTGAGTTTCTTTGCCATGATACTTTTTCTCCTTTGTGGTGGTAGCGGGCCAGCAGGGGCGGCCCTCCCACGAATTAGCCATCAGCGTGGCGTTCCCGGCAGGAGCCGGTACGGGTGCTGTTATGCTTTCTCCACTTGCAGGAAGTCCAATTCTACGGGGGTTTCACGCCCAAAGAATGAGACCATAACGCGTACTTTCGTCCGCTCCATATCGATTTCCGAGACCACGCCGCGGAAGTCGTTGAAAGGCCCATCCACGATGCGGACGCGTTCCCCGACCTTGAAGGTGACCTTGACCATGGGTGCATCGGCTTCCATGCGCTTGAGGATCTGGGCGACCTCTTCGGGGCGAAGCGGGGTAGGCAGGTTGCCCATGCCAACGAAACCGGTTACGCCGGGGGTGTTACGGACAACGAACCACGACTCTTCACTTAACAGCATATTGACAAGGACGTAGCCGGGGAAGATGTGGCGTTCCACGGTGCGACGCTTGCCCTCGCGGACTTCGATCTCTTCCTGGGTGGGCACGACCACGTCGAAAACCCGATCCTTCATACCCATGGTCTCGATGCGCTGCTCGAGGTTGTGGCGGACCTTGTTCTCGTAACCGGAATAACAGTGAATCACATACCAGGCCGGACCTTCGGGGATCGATTCGAGTTCTTCTGATAGACCGGCGGGTTCAGGGTGAGCAGGCTTCGGTTCGCTTAAAACGGGCTGTTCCGGGCGGGATTCATTCTGCTCGGATTCAAGCGGTTCCTGATCAAACTGTTCTTCCGGATCCAGGTCTTGCATTTCAACCTCTTCAATCTGTCAGGCGCGGCCCTCTCAGGAGCCGATCATCAGGGTCAGAAGTTTCGTGGCGCCGGAATCGACGCCCCAGAGGAAAAGTGCCATGATGATCAATACGATAATCACCACAACGGTCAAATTACGCGCTTCCGGCCAGGTCGGCCAGGTGACCCGGCGCAACTCGCCCATGGTCTCGCGGAAGAAACGTTGGAGCGCATTCTCGCGTTTGCTCTTATCACCTTTTGCCACGTCGAACTCCTTTTATCTGACGGCGATTATATCTACAGGCCAGGCAGGAATTGAACCCACAACCGCTCGTTTTGGAGACGAGTGCTCTACCAATTGAGCTACTGGCCTACAAGTACAGCCGGAAAGTCGTATCTTTTATCGTTTTCAGTCACCGACCGACTATCCGACTCTGGACTACTTGGTCTCGCGATGCAACGTGTGCTTCTGGCAGCGCGGGCAGTACTTGTTAAATTCCAACCGGTTGGGATCGTTACGGCGATTCTTCTCGGTTACGTAATTGCGTTCCTTACAATCGTTACATGCCAGGATGATTACCGGGCGGACATCTTTCTTTTTCGAAGCCATGCTACCCTTACCACTCTCTTATTCGATGATCTTGGTGATGACACCCGCGCCGACGGTGAGACCGCCTTCACGAATGGCGAACTTGGAGCCC
>JBEKCT010000054.1:0-34333 GCA_050014715.1 Anaerolineales bacterium
GTCATTGCGCGGCCGTCTTTTCATGGATGGCCTGCTGGAAACGGGCACGTACACCTTCAAATGGAATGCGTTGCATAATGGGGTCAAAGAATCCTTCCACGATCAGCCGCTCAGCTTCCTTTTCAGGAATGCCGCGCGACTTTAGATAGAACAGAGGCTCCTGTTCGAGTTTGCCGACCGTCGCGCCATGCGTGCAGCGGACATCATCGGCCAGAATTTCCAGGCCCGGGATGGAATCAGCGCGCGCATCTGGGCTGAGAATGAGATTGCGGTTGGCCTGGTATCCATCGGTCTTCTGAGCGCCTGGGGCGACGTATATCATGCCCTGCCAGACCGAACGGCTGTGGCCTTTGAGTGCGCCTTTGAAAAGCAGGTCGCTAGTGGTATGCTGCGCCAGGTGGTTCTGCTGTGTATCGTGATCCAGGTGCTGGTTGCCATCCGCGAAATAAAAACCGGACATGCGGCCGCTGGCACCGTCGCCGACCAGGTCCAATTCCGAAAAATTTTTGGTCAAATGTGAACCGACCGCTCCAAAGATCCAGTCTACGTTGGCGGCTCGTCCTGCGCTGAGGCGCTCATGGCTGAAATTCCAGACATGCCGTCCCCAGGATTGCAGCTCGACGAATTTCAAGCTTGCCCCGTCGCCTACTTTGATCTCAACAATGCCAGCGTGCATGGAGGCATCGCTTTCATCCGGTGAAGCCGCCTCGTGCACGTAAGTCACCGAAGCGCCTTCATCCACCCAGACTAGGATATGCGAAATATGCGCCAGGCCACCCCCTGGCCCCCACAACAAGCTGTTGAGCGGTTGTTCAACCGTCACGCCTTTGGGAACATACAGCACCACGCCGTTCTGCGCTAGTGCTCCAGCCAGGGCGGCAAACTTGCCTTCCTCCGCCCGCACCAGATCCCCTGCCATGCGCCTCACCAGCTGAGGGTTTTCCGCCAGGGCAGTGTGCAGGTCGATAAAGAGCACATGCTTTTTCTCCAGTTCCGGGCCGAGCGAGGTACGAGAACCTCCCGGCAGCAAAATAACCTGCCCCCCATGCCGTTCGGCGGTCAGCGGCCTGAGCAGGTCTTCCGGAACAGGTGCAAGCTGGTGGAACGCGCCTTCTTCAGGCAGGCGAAACGTTTCCGCGGGCAGCAGGTGCAGGTCAGTCCTCCGCCAGGCTTCCTCGGTCATGCTGGGCATCGCCAGCCGGGTATAGGTCTCCCAGGCATGCTGGCGGTAGTCCTTCAACGCCTCCTCCACCGGAACCAAATCACTGGTAAATGCAAAAGCTCTTGTGACAGGCTCCGGGTGGCGGGAACGGGTGATGACAATCTTGGGTTTTTCTTCCATATCGACTTTCTTATGTCATTGTGAGCGGCAGTACTTTGGTAGCGAAGCGATCTCCATATTTCCGCGGGATTGCTTCTTTGGGAAGAACGCTCCTCGCAATGGCACTAGCCTATCGAACCTTCCATTTGAAGTTGGATCAAACGGTTCATCTCAACGGCGTACTCCATCGGCAGTTCCTTGACCAGAGGCTCAATAAATCCTGAGACCACCATGGTGGTGGCCTGCTCCTGGGTGAGACCACGGCTCATCAGATAGAACAATTGCTCCTCGCCCACTTTCGAGACCGAGGCCTCATGGCCGATGGTTACATCGCTCTCGTCAATTTCAATAGTGGGATACGTATCCGTGCGGGATTGCGGGTCGAGCAGCAGCGCATCGCAGACAACGTGGGATTTGGCGTCTTTGGCGCCTTTATAGACTTTGACCAGGCCACGGAAAGAAGCCTGCCCGCCGCCCCTGCTGATGGACTTGGAAGTGACCTTGCTGGTGGTGTTGGGGGCAAAATGCACCATTTTCGAACCGGCATCCTGGATCTGCCCCGGGCCGGCAAAGGCCATTGAAAGCATCTCGCCATGCGCGCCGGGTTCCATCAGGTAGCAGGAGGGATATTTCATAGTCAGCTTGGAACCCAGGTTGGCATCCACCCACTCATGTGTGGCATTCCCGTACACCTTGGCGCGCTGGGTCACTAGGTTGTATACGTTGGTGGACCAGTTTTGGATAGTTGAATAACGCGAGCGCGCCCCGCGCTTGACGATGATCTCGATCACACCGGAGTGGAACGAGTTGGTGGTGTATTGAGGAGCGGTGCAGTTATGGGATACCACCCCTTCACACACATACGATTCGTCCTCCTCAACAGAGAAGTTATATACTTCCGTTTCATCCTCGCCTTTGGTAATCTCACGAATGGGGGCATACATATAATTTTCGTCTATTTGGAAAGGCGAGCCGCTAAGATCTCCTGCCGGGGCATCAACCCCGACAATCTTGCCAAAGCGAGGGTTGAACGGTGAAGCAATGACAACCGCATACATATCGCGGCGTGGTGACGAACGCTTTTGCAAGTTGACCGATGATGCAATTCCCAGGCGCAAGAGTGTATCGCGGAATGCATAGGCCAGATTGGCATTGATGGTATTGTAGCGGAACATATTCTTGCGAGAATCATAGCTGCCATCACCAGACCATATGCCGTGTACAAACTCAACCAACAATTCAATAGAGGCACTGAGTAACCATCCTGGAATGTGCTTTTGGTAAACCGTCGAACCAAATTCACGGGCAAATGCACGCGCTGCTTCAGTGGAAGAAAGGACAAGTGTTTGTCCATTCTGGCGCGGCCGGTTGGCAATTGGTTTTTTACCAAAATAATGCTCTACCAACCGGTGGGTATCCTCGAGAAGTTCGTTTTCGGAAGCATTGTAAGAGAATGTCAAATAATGCTCGTTATCGACATGACCTTCTGAGAAATAATAACCCAGCAAACGATAGAAGTCGGGCTCTTGGGGAAATTCCACATGCTGTTCAACCGGCTGATGACGTCCATGTCCGATTGGAATAGTGATACCAGCCGCGACTATCTCCAATTCTGGCTGAGGAACTGGGATGACCAGATAATCTCCTGCCTTCACCTCGGCAGCCGGTTTCCAGGATAATGAAAAATCCTTATTGCGGGTTGATGCGCGTTGGCGTGTAACAACCAGAAGTGGATGTTCCTTTGTCACCTGAAGCACCCGGTCACTGTCACCATAAAAGCGGAAGTTGTAAATATCATTGTGATAAGGGCGTTTCTGGGTGTGATAGACCTTGCGATATCGACCCTGGTGAGTCATCACTTCATCGCCAACCGCGATTTCCTCTATCGGTTTTTCTCCCTGGCGTGTCCGGACGCGTGCCCCGGCCAGGAAACAGCCTTCGACATAATGAACTGAAGAATCCTCATCCACAATGATCAGCGAACGCTCGAACTGTCCGACGTTGGCGGTGTTCAGGCGGAAGTAGGCCTGTAGGGGCAGATCCACCTTGACGCCCTTTGGCACGTAGACAAATGATCCGCCCGACCAGACCGCCGAATTGAGCGCCGCGAACTTGTTATCTTCGATAGGGATTACCGTGGCAAAGTATTCGCGGAACAGGTCCGGGTGCTGGCGCAAGCCATCCTCGATGGAAAGGAAGATGACACCCTGCTTCTCAAGGTGTTCGAGGATCGAGTGGTAAACCATCTCCGATTCATATTGCGCGCCCACCCCTGCCAGGAACTTCCTTTCGGCCTCGGGTATTCCCAGTTTGTCGAAGGTGTTCTTGATGGTATCCGGGACATCCTCCCAGGAACCTTTCGATCCTTCGGTTGGTTTTACATAATAAAAGATATCATCCAGATGCAGCCCGGAAATATCCGGACCCCAGGTCGGCATCGGACGGCTGAGGAAATGCTCCAGGGCCTTCAGGCGGAAATCCAGCATCCACTGCGGCTCACCCTTCATGCGGGAAATATTCTCGACCACTTCCCGGCTCAGGCCCTTTTCGGACTTAAAGAAGTAATCTTCCTTGTCATGAAATCCATACTTATATTGGCCAATGTCTTCCAAAATCTTCGCGTCTTCGCTCATGGTTTCACCAATAACATTAAAGTGGGAAGGTATAGTTCTACCTTTGGTTTTTTGTTCTGCGTTTTATTGCATTCTTCCTACGAATACCAAATTACATCTTTCAAATTACGCTCTTATACTTTTTCTTCCTCGTACTTTTCACGTACCCAATCGTAGCCCTGTTCTTCCAGATGCAAGGCCAGGTCGGGCCCGCCGGATTCAACCACCCGGCCATCCAGCATGATGTGGACATATTGCGGTTTGATGTAATTCAGCAGCCGCTGGTAATGCGTGATAACCAGCGTGCCCAGATGCGGGCCAGACAGGGCATTCACCCCCTCCGCCACGATGCGCATAGCATCGATATCCAGGCCTGAGTCGGTCTCATCCAGGATCGCAATCTCGGGTTTGAGAGCAGCCATCTGCAGGATCTCGGCGCGCTTCTTCTCACCCCCGGAGAAACCATCGTTCAGGTAGCGCCCCGCAAAAGCCGAATCCATCTTGAGCATTTCCATTTTTTCCTTGAGCATATTGCGGAATTCCAGGATGGGGATGCCCTTATCCTGCGGGTTATCGGCATGCCGGCGGGCATTAACAGCCGTGCGCAGGAAGTTCGCCACCGTTACCCCCGGAATCGAGACCGGGTACTGGAATGCCAGGAACAGGCCCATACGGGAACGCTCATCCGCCTGAAGTTCGAGCAGGTTCTTGCCCTTGAACCAGACTTCCCCACTTGTCACCGCATATGAAGGGTGCCCCATCAGGGTATACGCCAGGGTGGATTTGCCCGTGCCATTGGGGCCCATGATGGCATGGGTTTCGCCTTGTTTCACAGTCAAAGAAAGGCCTTTCAGGATTTCCTTGCCTTCAATGCTGACATACAGATCTTTGATGACCAACTCAGACATAAATACTCCTTTTTCGGCGTTAATCTGTCGAGTTGTGATTATAGCAAGAAAGAAGTAAAAAGTCAATATTTATCATATTTTTCTAGTATATTAATCCGCATCTTTCTTTTCCTTCTGAATATTTATGATAAATATCTATATTATTGACAAATAGCAATGAGACTGTTATACTCCGAATTATGAAGAGCACCCGTGATCGTATCATGCAAACCCTGTTACGCCAGCCGCGCACGACCATTAACGAATTGGCCGAGGCGGTTGGTATCAATCCAATTTCGGTTCGGCATCACCTCACCAACTTGCAGGTTGAAGGGCTGGTGGGCAACGAAGAAGAACGGCATGGTGTCGGGAGGCCGCGCCTGGTCTACTTTCTGACCGAGGCAGGTACGGAACACTTCCCCACCCGCTATTTGCGTCTTACCACGCGTCTGCTTGCTCAGATGAAAGAGAGCATGCCCGAACCGGTTGTTAGCAAATTGTTCGCCCAGATGGCGGATGGATTGGCGGATGAATATGCCAGCCAGATGAAAGGCCTTAATATGGAAGAAAGGCTTGATCTGGCTAAAACCCTTCTGACCGAGGAAGGTTTCGATATCCAATGGGAAAAAACCGGCGCGCAATACCAGATCCATGAGATCACCTGCCCCTACCTGCAGATCGGTTTGAGCCATCCGGAAGTGTGTACTGTGGACCAGACCCTCATCTCTAAAATGCTGGCCGTGCCAGCTGAGAAAGTGCAATGCCTCCTGCAAGGAGACGCTCATTGCACCTATGTGGTTCAGGCGGAGGCCGTGGCAAAATGAGCGATGCACCTGTCACCCCCATCCATTGGGAGATCCATGACACGCATCCGGAACTGGTCGAACCGCTGAGAACCAAGCTGGCTGAAATAGTCGACCCGGAGATTGCGTTAAATGTGATCCAGCTCGGCCTAATCCGCAAAGTAAGCATCGTGGACAAGGAAGCCAGGATTTATGTTTTGCTCACCACGCCATTCTGCCCATATGGCCCGGCCATGCTGGAAACGATCAAGCAAAAAGCCACGGAAGCCATGAATATGCCTGTCAGCTTGGAATTGGGCATGGAAATGTGGGATTTTTCTTATATGGAAGACCCCGGTGCACTGGATTGGGGGATGTACACGTAATCAGTCGAATAGCCGTATATATGTGAAGTACTATTATTTATTTCCCCGGCATCTTGAAGATGGCGGGCATTTTCTTAAATTGTTTAGATTAGGGGGACAATTGCCGCGCAATCATTAAAATTTCTTTTCTTTGTGCCTTGGTGATACGACCTCTAGAACCGCAGCAATATTGTAACCAAGATCTGCGCAAACAGGATCTTAAAGATCAGAGCAGCCGGATAGACACTGGCGTACGCCAGGGTGGCCTGGTCAGTGGCAGTCTAGTTGTTGGCAGCCGCAAGACCAGGCGGGTTGGTCATGGCAGCCGTCAGTGCTCCAAGAGTGCCAAGTTTCTCCAGCGTGAATACCTTGATTGTCAGGAACAGGCCAACTATAACCGAAAGGATGGTAATGACCGCGCCTGCCAGCAGCAAGCTCCAGCCTTGTTTCTGGATGACTTGTACGAACTGGGCGCTGGCCGTGGTGCCTGCGCCGGCCAGGAACAGCATCAGGCCCAGTTCCCGTGTCAGGTTCTTGGCTGCCGCAGGAACATTCAGGCGCAGCGGTCCGATCCGTCCGAAATGCCCGATCAACAGGCTGACCAGGAAGGCACCCCCGGCCGTGCCAAGTTTGACATCCACCCCGCTTGCCAGGTGGAATGGGATCAACCCCAGACCGATCCCCAGCACCAGGCCCAGTAAATATGGCAGCATATTGGTTTCTTCGGCTTTACGGGTATCACCGCCGGCTATATGGACAAATTCCTGCACTTCCTCTCGGTCGCCGACCACGTGCAGGCCATCCCCGATTTCCAGCTGCATGCTGCCAACCGGGCTGATCTCCTCGCCCTGGCGGCGGATGCGGCTAATGATCACGCCGTAATTTTCCCAGACCTGCAGTTCTGCCAGTGTCTTGCCAACAAACTTGGTGGAATTTAATTCCAGGTCCTGTGAGGCGATGCTGGCATTCAAATCCATCGGTATCTCGGTCTCCTCACCAAGCACCAGCTTGATCTTTTCCATCTCTGATTGCGGGCCAACCACCATTAGCACGTCGCCCAGGTGCAAAATGAAATCGGGCTTGACCATGCTGACCTGCTCATCGCGTCGCACACGCGTAATGGTGACGTGCGCCAGACGATGTGGATCCAGCTCGCGTAATGACTTCCCATCCATATTCTGGTTTGTGATGAGCAACTCTTTCACTACCAGGGATGGCATTTCCTTCTGCCGCTCGGCCAGCCAGTTCTGCTCCTCCTTCCGCAGGTCACGCTTGAGTAACCTGGGCAGGAGCTGCACCAGCAGGACCACCCCGATCATGCTGAATGGGTAGGCTATTCCATAGCCAACCGAGACAGCCGCATTCGTGCTGGAGAGCAGGCGAGTAAAAACGTCCAGGGCTGCCGCCAAAGCCGGGGTGCAGGTCAGCGCCCCGGTGTAGAGTCCCGTCGCCAGGTCATCCGGCAGCTTTAACACGATTGCCAACCCTTATGTGGCCAGCGCTCCTATCAAAGCCACGGCCACCCCGATGATTACATAGCGCAGACCTTGCTTGCGGAACAACCGGAAAAAGCGCGGACCAGCCTGCAGTCCAACTGCGTAAACGAATAAAAGCAGCCCCAGATTCATGACCGCGCTGGGACCGAGATGCCGTAATGGCCGAAGACCAGTGCCATAAAAAGCACGCCGGCCGTCCCGAGTGAGATGCCCCGCCAGGAAAAACTTCCCAACAGGGCCCCCACTGCCAGGATGGTGAAGAGCGCCAGCATTTGATCTGCAAAGAGAGTAGTCATAGGGGGGTATTATAAACGCAAAGATGGTCTGACAGCCTGACGGGATGGCTAGGATGCCGTTGCGGGACCGTTTCTTTACTCTTACGAGTCGGAACAAATAATATTTAAGCACGAAAACCTAAAGTAAATATTCCATCCTGGTTGAAGAATTTATGATCTTGAGGCACATTTTTTCCGCTGGAAAAGGAAGAGCCATAAATCTGAACTCTTGTAACAGGCACTACCGCACGCATTCGGCAAAGGAAAAATTAAGAAGTACCAAAGAACCACTGGTAAAAAAAGGTTGATGAATCAATGTATGCTATAATGACCCAGTATGACCGAAAACCTTCCTCAACCCCTCATTCCGGAAGAAAGTGCCGACAAGCGGGCCTCAATGGTCAGGCAGCGCTGGATCATTGCCGGCTGTATTGTCGGAGCCATCCTAGTTTTTGCCTTGCTGGTTTGGGCGGTCATTGAACTCAGCAGCCATCCGGCTGCCGCTGCGAATGTGCGTGATATCTTCATCATATTCATGGCGCTTGAGAGCCTGTTAATCGGCGCAGCCTTGGTGGTGTTGATCATCCAGTTGGCCAGCTTGATCAATTTGCTGCAAAATGAAGTTAAACCCATCTTGAAATCTACCAATGAAACCGTCAACACCCTGCGCGGTACAAGCGAGTTCCTGAGCGAAAACCTGGTGGAACCGGTGATTAAGTTGAATTCATACCTGGCCGGACTGAAAAGATTGTTCGACCTGTTCGGCATCAACCGTAAGTAATCCATCGCATAAAAGGAGATCTAAAATGTCTGATAATGATGGTTTTGGTATGTTCCTGATCGGGTTTGTGGTAGGCGGGGTGGCTGGCGCAGTCGCAGCCCTTTTGCTGGCGCCTCAATCCGGCGAAGAGACCCGCACCCTGATCAAAGATAAGAGCATCGAGCTGCGCGATATGGCATCGGAGCAGGCCGACATGTTTGCCACCCGGGCCGGCAAGGTTGCCGAGGATGCCAGGGTACGCGGCAAGGAGCTGGTCGATACGGCCGGCAAAACTGCCAATGAAGCAAGGGTGCGCGGCAAAGAGCTGGTCGATTCGGCCAAAAAGGCGGTGTCCAAGAAGCCACCTGTAGATTTGGCCAGCGAGTAACCAAAGTGGTGCTTTTATACAAGGGTTTGACCGGAGCTGGTTAAACCCTTGTATTATTTAAGGATGCCAGTAATAACATAAAATTCAACCCCCTCTCCAAAAGATCTATAGAGGTGAAACTATTTAAATTAAAACAAAGCAATTTGATTGTTTGTATAATTAAATATTTCAACTTGATCGGTAATATTGATGCGGAAAGTGCTTGCCCTCTTTTATCAGCTCCTTTACCATTCCTTCGCCTGGGCTTATGACCTCGTTGCGGCGGCAGTCTCGCTGGGACGTTGGCAGACCTGGACAATGCAAGCGCGGCCGTTTTTGATTGGTCGCGTGCTCGAAATCGGGTTCGGTCCCGGGCACCTGCAAATGGCTCTTAATGCGGATGGACTGGCAGTATTTGGATTGGATGAGAGTCGCCAAATGAGTCACCAGGCAGCCCGCAGGTTACACAGGGTAAAATATCCTCAACGGTTAATTCGAGGCAATGCGCAAAACCTGCCCTTCCTAGATTGCGCCTTCGACCGCGTGGTGGCTACCTTCCCTTCCGAATTTATCTTCGAAGGACAAACACTCTTGGATATCCATCGCGTTCTGAGACCTGCCGGAGAATTGGTTATCGTGCCCTCCGCCTGGATCACGGGCAAGGGGTTGCTCGAGCGATTAGCGGCAGGATTATTTCTGGTGACCGGGCAGGCAGGCGTACTCGAGCAGATATTGCCCGGGATAAAACAACGCATATCTGCCAGTGGGTTCTTGGTAAGGCATGAGTTGTTGGAGCTGGAGAAAAGCCGGGTGCTGGTAATTATCGCAAATAAGCCATCTTGAAGTTTTTTACAAGCAGAGCGGTCAGTTCATTGGCTGGCAATGGTTTGCTATATAGAAAACCCTGAACTTTGTCACAGAATATCTTCTTAAGAAATGCATTTTGTTCTTCATTTTCCACCCCTTCAGCAATTACATCCAAGCCAAGCGAACGAGCCATCGCAATAATTGCAACAGTGATTGCCTCGCTATTTTTATTGACCATGATATCCTGGATAAAGGACTGGTCAATTTTAAGGGCGCGCAGGGGAAATCGTTTCAAATAGCTCAGGGACGAATATCCGTTTCCAAAATCATCCAATAAAACAAGTACGCCCAGGGTATTCAACTCGTTCAATACATCGATGCTGTATTCGATGTCTTGCATGGCAATTGTCTCTGTCACTTCCAACCGGAAGGATTGGCTGGGAAGTCCGGTCTCTTTCAGGATCCGGCTGACTTTCTGAGCCAGGTTACGGTCCTGGAACTGGCGCCCGGAAAGATTCACCGATATCCATAATTGGGAGAACCCGGCATCCCGCCAGGCTTTCGCTTGCCTGCAAGCCGTCTCCAATACAAATTCTCCTATCGGAAGAATGATGCCAACGTCTTCGGCTTCATGGATGAAATCCTGTGGCAGGAGCAAGCCTCTTTGAGGATGAATCCAGCGTAGCAGCGCTTCGATGCCGTTTATTTCACCGCTATCCATCGAGATTATGGGTTGATAATACACTTGCCATTCCTGGTTTTTCACAGCACGCTTCATATCTGCTTCCAATTGAAACAACTCAACTGCTTTGGTGTGCATGGAAGTGTCAAAGACCTGGTGGCAACCGCCTCCTTTGGCTTTTGCGCGATTCATGGCGGTATCTGCATCGCGCAACATATCCTGCGGTTGTGCATATTTTCCATTAAACAATACGATGCCAATACTGACTGAATTGGTCCTGCTGACGGATGAAAGCACGGCTGTCTCCTTTATGCGCGCCTGGAATCTATCTGCCACCCGGATGGCATCATTAACATCCTTAACCTCATGAAGCAAGACAGCAAACTCATCTCCACCGAAACGACAAATGGTATCTTCAAGCCGAAGGCACATTTGGAGACGACGGGACATTCCTACCAGCAGTTGATCACCCATGGCATGGCCAAGGCTGTCGTTGACCACCTTAAAGCGGTCAATATCCATGAACAAGACCGCAAACGCTGTATCGGGATGGCGTTTCGCAAGGTCCAACCTTTGATCCAACCGTTCCATAAAAAAATCGCGATTGGCAAGCCCGGTCAACGTGTCATGGAGGGCGCCATAAGCCATACGCTCTTCGGCCTGTTTTCGGGCCGTTATATCCGTTTGAGATCCTGCCATGCGGTACGCTTTACCTTCCTTATCCCTGACCGCTAAGCCGCGCGTGAGTATCCACACATATTTTCCGTAGACATCCTTTATTCTATATTCACACTCAAAGAAAGGAGTTTCCCCTTTGAGATGCAACCCTAGATTTTTCCAAAGGCGTCTCAGGTCATCCAGGTGCACTCGATTTAACCATTCGTCCGGGCTTTTCCCAATTTGATCTTCTCTAAATCCAAGCATGGCTTTCCAACGCGGAGAGTAGTTTATTTCATTGCGCCTAAGATCCCAATCCCAGACACCGTCATTCGCGCCACGAACAGCAAGGTTATAGCGTTCCTCGCTGTCACGCAATTTCTTTTCCATTTCATGTTTGGTGATCGCCATCTCAATGGCAATAAATAATTCGCGTTCATCATATGGCTTGAGAATATAGCCATATGGTTCCGCTCCTAGAGCCCGCTTGATTACGGAATTGTTGCCAAATTCTGTCAGAAAAATTACGGGTAGATCGAATCGTGTCCGAATTTGCGTGGCAGCTTCGATTCCATCTACCTCACCCCCAAGACTGATATCAATTAGAATCAGGTCGGGATGCAACTGCCCTGCCAATTGGATTGCCTTTTCTCCGCTATCAGTGTGACCTGCCACCACATAACCATCATTTTCGATGCTCTTCTGGAGATCCAAGGCGACAATCAATTCGTCTTCGACGATTAATAAACTGGCTATTTCCATATAAATCCCACGATTCAATATTATCTACGAAACGTGCAGGGTAGACCCTGGAGTCCTTTCAAGAATTGGTTTGCCATCCACCTGCTTTACCGGACTGTTATCCTATTGTAACAGTAGCAGACAAATATTGTAAACATTAAAATCATTTTAAGAATTTAATCCCCTGCCCTACCCCCACTTCATGAGAGGAGATGTATCTATATTAATAATCCAGAGATTGCCACACTTCACCCAGGAGTCTTGAGGTTGTTTTGCAGGAAACTTGTCAGATCATTGGCTGGTAATGGTTTGCTGAATAGAAAACCCTGTACCTGGTCACAGAAAAGATCTTTTAAGAATCGGTCTTGTTCGGTATTTTCCACACCTTCAGCAACGACTTCTAGATTAAGCGAACGGGCCATCGCTATGATTGCAACAGTGATTGCCTCGCTGTTTTTATTGACCATGATATCCTGAATAAATGATTGGTCAATTTTGAGGGCGCGTAGAGGAAATCGTTTCAGATAACCCAACGATGAATATCCATTTCCAAAATCATCCAGTAATACATGCACACCCAGACCATTTAACTCGTTTAGAACTTCGACACTGTAGTTAAGATCTTGCATCGCAACTGTCTCGGTTACTTCCAGGCGTAAGCATTCGCTTGGCAAACCGGTCTCTGCCAGGGTCTTGCTGACTTTCTGAGCCAGGTTACGGTCCTGGAACTGGCGCCCGGAAAGATTCACCGATATCCATAATTTGGAAAACCCAGCATCCCGCCAGACTTTGGCTTGCAGGCAGGCGGTTCGCAGCACAAATTCGCCGATCGGGAGAATCAGTCCAACTTCTTCGGCTTCATGGATAAAATCATGCGGAAGGAGCAGGCCTCGCTGAGGATGTTTCCAGCGCACCAGGGCTTCGGCTCCGCAGATCTCACCACTTGTCATAGAGAGTATGGGTTGGTAATAGACCTCCCATTCCTGGTTTTTCACGGCGCGCTTCATATCTGCTTCCAGTTGCAATAGCTCTACTGCTTTGGTGTGCATGGTTGTGTCAAAGACTTGGTAGCAACCCCCTCCCAGCGCTTTGGCACGGTACATGGCAGTATCTGCATCGCGCAGAATGTCCAGTGCTTGTGTGTATTTTTCATTATACAAAACGATGCCGATACTGACCGACGTGGTCCTGCTGACAGATGATAGTACGGTGGTTTCTTTTATCCGGGCTTGGAATCGCTCTGCCACCTGAATGGCATCATTGACATCCTTTACATCGTACACCAGCACGGCAAACTCATCCCCACCAAAACGGGAAACAGTATCTTCCAGCCGTACAACCATTTGCAAACGCCTGGCTATGCCGGTCAGGAGCTGGTCGCCCATGGCATGTCCAAGGCTGTCATTGACCACCTTGAAGCGGTCAATATCCATGAACAAGACCGCAAATAATGAATCGGGATGACGTTTGGCTAGCTGCAATCGCTGGCTCAACCGGTCCATGAATAATTCTCGATTGGGAAGTCCGGTCAGCCCATCGTGAAGAGAACCATAAGCCAGGCGCTCTTCAGCCATTTTCCGGGCGGTCACATCTGTTTGCGATCCTGCCATGCGGTAAGCTTTCCCTTCCGCATCCCGCACTGCCAGCCCACGGGTAAGGATCCATATATATCTTCCATTTGCATCTTTTATCTGGTATTCACATTCAAAGTGGGGAGTTTTCCCCTTGAGGTGTAACCCAAGGTTTTGCCAAAGACGTTTTTGGTCGTCCAGGTGCACCCGTTTAAGCCATTCATCCGGGCTTTTACTGATTTCATTTTCCTTGAATCCAAGCATGGCCTTCCAACGCGGCGAGTAATAAATTTCGTTACTTCTTAAGTCCCAATCCCATACACCGTCATTAGCGCCTCGCACAGCCAGGTTGTAGCGTTCCTCGCTGTCTCGCAATTTTCTTTCCATTTCATGTTTGGTGATTGCCATTTCAATGGCAATAAATAATTCACGTTCATCGTAGGGCTTGAGAAAATATCCATATGGTTCCGCCTTGAGGGCGCGCGGGATGTTGGATTGTTCGCCAGATTCACTCAGAAAGATAACGGGCAGGTCAAAACGGGCCCGGATTTGACTGGCGGTCTCGATGCCGTCCATTTCCCCCTTGAGTCCAATATCCATCAGGACCAGGTCGGGATGCAAATCCCCCGCCATTTGAATGGCAGCTTCGCCGCTATCAGGCTGACCTACCACAAGATAACCATCGCTTTCGAGGCTATTCCGGATTTCCAAAGCGCTCGAAGACTCATCCTCGACGATCAGTATGCTGGCTTTTTCCATTTAGTCGGTTCCCGCTTCTCAGTGTTCGTAAGAAAAATGGAACTTCAATCTAGCATGGATACCCTGTTATTGATTACCATCCGCCTGCTTAACCCGGTAACCATATTATTGTAATCCAATCGGATTGGTTTTGTAAATATACTGCCTTTTAGGGAATCTCCCAGATATTGGGAAAGACATGAGAGCGAGGGGGGGGGCACGAAGTACCCGGTTCATTCTGGAGGCGCGCTCGGAAAATGCGATGACAGTCCGATTTCCCGGACTCGCCATTCCACCCCAGCGCTTCCGAGCCTGCCTGACCTTTAAGCTATTCACTTTTGGAGTACAATGCATTTATGGAAGTACAGATTGCGGCGGCAAAAACGAACAAATACGCCGTGACCGAAAGCGGTGATACGCTAGAAGTGGTCGAACGGCCTAATGGGGGCTTGTCTGTGGTGTTGGCTGACGGACAGACTTCCGGGCATGGCGCCAAGGCTGTCTCTATGCTGGTGGTTCGCAAGGTTATCGCCCTTTTGGCAGAAGGCGTACGTGATGGAGCGGCCGCCCGGGCGGCCTCCGATTTGCTCTACACTGACAAAAAAGGTAAAGTCTCTGCTACGCTAAACATCATCTCGGTTGACCTGCATACCGGAACGGTGGTGCTCACCCGTAATAACCCGGCCCCCTTTTTCATCGCACACGGCGAGAAGGTGGATTGTATCAGTGAAGAAAGTTCCCCGATTGGCTTCAGCCGCAATACCCGTCCGATCATAAGCGAGATACCGGTCGAAGCTGGGCTGGTGCTGGTGATCTATACCGATGGTCTGGAGCATGCCGGTTCACGGGTAGGTCGGCCTATGGATGTCTGCACTTCTTTAAAAGCCATGTTAGAAGACCAGGACCCCTCTCCCCAAGCTATTGCGGATGCACTGCTGGGGGAGGCAGTCGCCCTGGATGACGGCCGTCCGGTGGACGATATCAGCGTAGTAGTATTGAAGGTGCGCAAACGCGCGGGGGATGACGTGCGCCGTATGACCGTTCGCTTGCCTATCGACTTGGTAAATTCGTGATTAATATTTTTCAAACGTACGCGTCAATAATCTCCGAATCTACCTGATCCCCTCAAATCATTTTCATCCGTCCCGGTTCGGGAAAGGTAGAGTATTCTGTTTTGCAATGGGCATGAAATTCTAAGTGATGGCAACCAATAACAAAAAAGATGAACCTCCCGGTAAGCTCCAGACCTTGATTGGGGTGGTCGGCCCTTGTGCTGCCGGAAAATCCACCCTGATCGCTGGTCTGACCCGCCTGGGTTATCGCTCCCGCCACATCGCCCAGGAGCACTCCTACGTCAAGGATATGTGGAAGCGGTTGACGAACCCGGATGTGCTGATCTTCCTGGATGCCTCCTACACCACCACCTGCCAGCGTGGGCAACTGGATTGGACTGAATCGGAGTGGCAGGAGCAACAGCACCGCCTCCGGCATGCAAGAGAAAACGCCAACCTGTACCTGGATACGGATAATCTATTATCCGAACAAGTTTTGAAGCTTGTGGTGCAGTTTGTCAGGCAGACAGAAGATACAGGAATAATTAATGCCGATCCTTCCCAAAAGGACCACACAACGGCCCTTCTCAGCCATCTGCGGAAATAAATAATTCGGAGCTTACCACACCTGGCGCGCTCCAAACACAGCCTGGGTCTTTGTGGACAACTCTCACTGCATTCTCCTCTCCGTCCCTTGTTCTTATCTAATTTCTTACCTCCATCTACTTAAAGAACACAACCTTCATTCTGATATTAATGCAGGCATTTGTAAGGCGATTGCCTGCGACCTGTTCCAATTGGCACGAGCCGGCATCAAATCAGTAGTTTCGCCAAAGAACTGTGAATTATAAAATTAAGTTAGTGCGCCCGGGAGTTCCATTTTCCCTTTCCGGGCTTGTTTCTGAGCGTACATCTGGGCATCTGCCTGGGCGATCATTTCACTAATCGTGCAGGCAGTCTCGGGATCATAGCAAACCATGCCTGTGCTTAGCGATAGAGTGTAAGTCCGGTCGGCCTTCAGGTTGTGCGCCTGCAGGGCCACCTGGATGCGCGTGGACAGGATATTCGCGTTTTCCAGGGCGGCATCCACTGCCAGGGCTACAAACTCATCTCCACCAAAACGGGCTAGGATATCAGCCTCGCGAAAGCTGTTTTTCAAAAGAACGGATATTTCCTGTAAGGTCAGGTCGCCCTGTGCATGCCCATATGTATCATTGATTGCCTTCAAATCATCCACATCACCGAACAAGAGTAGCATGTCTCGTTTTTCACGTCGCGCCAGTTTCACCTCATGTTCGGCCAGAAGCGTGAAACCCCGCCGATTATACAACCCGGTCAGCTCATCCGTCAAAGACAGGCTGCGAATCTCCTCCTCCATGCGCTTGCGTTCGATCGCCTGGGCCACCTGGGTTGAGACGAATTCCAGTAAGTTCAAATCCTTCTGCTCGAAACGAATACCTTTTTTGTAATTTTGTACTGCCATTACACCAATCGTGCGTCCGGCCGTTTTCAATGGCGCACCCATCCAGTCCACAAAAGCCGTCCCGACCGGCTCCACTTCTCCTTCTCCGACCAGCCGGTTGTAAATCTCCCGGGTTACCAGCAAGGGCCGCCCCTTACGGAGCAGATATCCACTCAGACCCTGGGTATGCGGTATCGGGGAGGGTGCTTCATCATATTGATCAATATAGTACGGGAAATTGATCAAACCATTAACCGGATCGTACAATCCAATGAAGAAATTCTCCGCCGGGATCAATTCTCCCAGGATGGAATGGATTGAACGATAGAGTTCATCCATCCCCTCGCTGGTTAATGTAGCCTGGGAGATCCGGTAAATTGCATTCTGAACCAATTCAAATTGCTTGCGCTCGGTGATGTCAAGGATTGACCCATCCAGAATTCCCTTCTCGCGGTAGAGCCGTAAGGACACAAGACATGTTCTCAACTGCCCTTGTTTGTTCAGCATCCCACACTCGAAATCCTTCAGCTGATCTTCAGTTTCAAGCCTTCGTACCATCTCCTCCCGTTGATGAGGGTCCGCCCAAAGCAGCACAGAAGCGGAACCTTGCATCTCCGCCCGCGTGCGACCGAAAATCGTCAGGAACTTTTCATTCATGTCTAGGATCTCTGTACCATCCAGTCGCGTTCGGAACATGCCCACTTCGGCATTGTTGAATAGATCATGAAATTTTTCTTCGTTCTCGTGCAGTGCCTGCTCCACCCGCTTTCGAATGGTTATGTCGTGCGCCACTACGATGGCGGTGTTTTCCGAAAGCCGTGAGGCGCTGGCTGAGAAAGTAATTTCCTTGCCATCGATCGGCAAGGCATACTCACAAAAAACCACCTGGCCGGTTTGGATGGAGCTTTGGATCATGGAAAGTATAGTATCTGCCGGCTCTTTCGGCAGGATTTCATGCAATGTCTTGCCCAGCATTTCGTCTGGTAGGCGGTACAGGTTGGCTGGGTTGGTGGGGGCGATCTCGATATAGCGCCCATCCACATCCATGACTATCACCACATCCATCATACCTGCGAACAGGGCACGTAACTCGGTTTCAGACTTAACCAGCGCCTGCTCCGCTTTTCTACCGCGTTCAATTTCTGAACCCAGGGTATTTGCGATCAAAGAAATAAGCAGGATGACGATCAACAATGCCACCACCGCTGCCACCGCCACTTTGATTGCCGGGTTGATGACCCAAGGGTAAGCCGCCGTACTGAGAAATCCCTGCAGTAAAACGATCAGGAGTGCAGCCGGTATGAACGTCCGCATCAAGCGTGCACGTAATGAAGGGCCAAAGAACACGCTTGTCGGCCAGTCGCTTGGTCCAGCGGTCATCAAAAGCCCCAGGCTTAGGAACCAGAAGGATAGCGCGCTTGTGAATGCCACTGGAGTGAGCGTGCCTCCATAAAAAGGCGGCGCTCCATATAGGTACCCCAGGCAAATTAAACTGCTGAAGATCAACAAAGCCAGAGACAGGACCGTGGAAATATTTCTAAGGTGCTGGCTAGGCCTGGCCCCGGTCTTTAAAAGAAACGCCAGGATCGCCAGGAAGAAACCCACAGCTGATAACGGCGACATGCGTGCGGAAGAAAATTGACCGAACATGGGCTGCGCTGGGTAAAGTATTTTTTCAAGGTCGGGTCCAAATCCGGTAAAATACCTGAGTGCCAGAAAGATAACAAAGAAAATCATCCCCACCAGTGCGACCAGCACCAGCATTCTAATCCAACGGCTGGCCGGGAATATCCTCTGGAATAGCCACGCGCCGCATATTCCCAAGAATATTAAGGCCGTCGCGGGAGCCATCGGAATGAAACTGGGGTTGTAGGAAGCCAGGATCGGGCGGTTGAACAACCTGCCTGCGCCTGCCAGCAGGCTGATTGTGCCTGCGCAGGCCATGCAGAGCGCCACGCCGCGGTCAAATGTCATCCTTGGCAGATGAACTTTGCTCATAGGGTCATCCTGCTTGCATGATTCATGGCGATCGAATCTTGGAGCATTGGTCCTGACAACTCATTATATACCAAAAGCTCCCGATGCTCTCTCTCCAGGAATTTCACCCTCAACCCCCTTCCCTAAAAAAATATTCAGAACGTCCTTTATTGAATTCTTGCCTATCCGACTATCAGTCTCCGGTCAATAAATCTACCCCTGTCTTCCGTTTCCCCTTTAATCAGAGTATAATGTTCCCCGTCGCCAGCCGAAGGCTGGCATTTTTATGAGCGGAGAAATCAAACATGACCCGACGTCCCTATTTAACGCTGGTGATTATTCTTCTATTTAACGCTGGTGATTATTCTTCTGTTGGTGGCTTTTGCCGCCTGGGTGGACTTGAGCCAGCAAATCATTATATCTAATCCATTTAATGGCAAAGCATTGGTGGACAAGAATGTGCCGATCCAACTGGGCCTGGACCTGCGCGGCGGTTTGCAGGTGCTACTGGAAGCCGACCTGCCAGCCACCGCCACGGTCAGTTCGAATGACCTGTCGACCACCCAGCAGATTCTGATGAACCGTGCCAATGCCCTGGGTGTAAGTGAAGTGGTAATGCAGAGCGCCCCACCCAACCGCATCGTGGCCCAGTTCCCCGGTCTGACCAACACTGACCAAGTTGTTGCAGCCTTGCAAGAGACCGGCGTGTTGGAATTTGTCGATCTGGGCAATACACCGCTGCCCGAAGGTACCGTCATCCAGACTGATTACCGTTCCGCGTCAGCCGGGCCAAACGGCATCGTGACCCTCACCCCCACCAGCGCGTCATCCCCCATCCCCACCAGCGCTGCAACAAATACAGCCACTCCCGCCCCCACCGCCTCCGCCGCTGCCACACCCGCTGCCACTCCTGCCGCTACTCCGCCCCCCGCACCCACCATTTACCACACGGTTATGGCCGGTACTTCACTCGCCACCGTGGAAGTGGCCGCTGGGGCCACTGTCGGCTCCACCGGTTATGTCATCAACTTCACCCTGAAACCGGATGCCTCCACCGCCTTCGGTGATTACACCGGCAGCCATATTGGGCAAACCCTGGCGATCGTTCTCGATAAGAAGATTATTTCCGCCCCCACCATTAACGCCAAGATCGATAAGGGCCAGGGGTACATCGAAGGCAACTTCACCTCCGATAGTGCCAACGCCCTGGCGATTCAATTACGCTACGGTTCCCTGCCCATACCAGTCAAGGTTGTGGAAAGTGAAACCGTCGGTGCCACCCTGGGCGCCGACTCGATCCACCGCAGCCTGTTTGCCGGTATCATCGGCCTGCTGGCAGTTATCCTCTTCATGTTGCTTTACTACCGCCTGCCCGGTTTCATTGCCGACCTGGCGCTGATCTCTTACGCCTGTATCAGCTTGATGTTATTCAAACTAATCCCGGTCGTGCTCTCCCTGCCTGGTATCGCTGGTTTCATCCTGGGTATTGGCATGGCAGTGGATGCCAACATCCTGATCTTCGAGCGGTTAAAAGAGGAGATCCGAGCGGGCCGCACCTTACGCCAGGCCATCGACTTGGGCTGGAGTAGAGCCTGGCCCTCCATCCGGGATGCCAACATTTCCACCCTTATCACCTGCTTGATCTTGTTCATCTTCGGTAACACCTTTGGAGCCAGCATGGTCAAGGGCTTCTCGATCACTCTTGCATTGGGTGTCATCGTCAGCCTGTTCACATCCATCATCGTCACCCGTACTTACCTGCACGTGGTGCTCGACAGCATCAAATTCACCGAACATCCTCGCTGGTTCGGTATCACGGAGGGTTCGCGATGAATCTCATTAAATATCGCTACTTATACTTTGCCATTTCACTGCTGGTCATCATCCCGGGTGTTTTTGCTTTGATCTTCTGGGGTTTACCATTGGGCATTGACTTCACCGGCGGCAGTCTGCTGGAAGTCCAATTTAAATCCGGCACTCCCCCGACCATCGCCCAGGTATCCACCATCTACAGCAACCTTTCCACCTCTGCCATGGATATTTCCAATCCGGAAATCCAACCGCTAGGCTCGGATGGTCTTTCCATCCGCTCCCGTGAAATGAACGATGCCACCAAGACAAAAGTGGTCACAGCTTTGCAGGCCCAGTACGGCGGCGGGCAGGCCGTGGTCATCCAGGACTTCAACCAGGTTACGGCTTCCGTCGGCGCACAAGTCGCACGCGCCGCTGCCCTGGCGGTGGTGATGGCCTCCGTGGCAATTTTGATCTACATTTGGTACGCCTTCCGTAAGGTCAACCATCCCTTCCGTTTCGGTGTAGCCGCCATAATAGCCACTATCCATGATACCTTGGTGGTGCTGGGTATGGGTGCCATCCTTGGGCATTTCCTCGGCTGGCAGGTCGATTCGCTCTTTCTGACCGCCTTGTTGACCGTAATCGGCTTCTCAGTGCATGATGATATCGTGGTCTTCGACCGTATCCGTGAAAATTCCAATATTTACCGCCGGGTGGAATTCGAAACAGTCGTCAACCACTCCATCGTCCAGACATTGGACCGGTCGATCAACACACAGTTAACCGTAATGATCACGCTTCTGGCGCTGGCCCTCTTCGGCGGCGACACCATCCATCATTTTGTGGTCATCCTGCTGATCGGTGTATTCAGCGGCACTTATTCCTCCATTTTCAATGCCTCCCCAATCCTGGTCGTCTGGGAGAATAAGGAATGGCGCAACTGGTTCCACCGGAAAGAAGAATCGGTCACTACGCTGCCATAAACACAAGCCCGGGCTTGATAATTAGTAAACAGCCACCTTCGTTTTGGAGTGGCTGTTTAATTTCTTCAGACCGGATCGTCCAGATTCTGGCTTAAAAACATCCGCAAGCTGGTTTAAGAAAATTAGATCTTTTTCTCCGAAAGTAGCTCCCGGATTTCCGCCGGAATGAAAGAAACATCCAGGTCAGGATAAAGTTCCCATGTCTCGTTTAGTTGCACTCCCTTTCCGGGTGCAACCGTCCCCAGAACTCCCAGGCTTTCCAGCTCTACAAACCGGTCGCCGCAGTACACCTCGGCGTTGCAGCCTCCATCCGGGTAGGTCGCACTGGCGACCATTTCGAAACTTTTGCGGAACAGGATGCCATTGCTCCAGTAAGCCAGCCAGCCGGCCCGGTTGGCATACCCTAATTTCATCGGCGGTAAAGCGCCATTGGCGCGAATCAGGATGAAATCATCCCGCAGCCTCAGGCGATCGTCATGGACGGAAGTATACGGCCAGAGTACCAGCAAACGATTCGGTAGGAAACCTTGTGGATCGGTATTTCCGACCGGCTGTGGCAGCAGCACTGTACCTCCTAGGCAAAACTGGGTGATGCCCCACGGGGCGAATGTCTGCGGGCTGGAGCCCTCGTTTACGATGGTTTGGTACAGGCTGAGCCGTGCAGCTCCCGGCTCCATTTCAATCCGCACAGTTTTCCGCACCCCGGAGACTGTTTCGCTGGCGCTTATTAATTCCACCCCCCGCGAAATTTCTCGCACCGACAGACCGGTCCGATCAGGTATGTAGGTCTTTTCAGCCGATTCAGGTGAGATCCACACGCGATGCCCGCCAAGTGGAAAATACTTGCCATTGGGGGTATCCCAGGCCATGTCGAACACATCGGCCAGCAGATTGGTCGAGCCGTGAAACGATAATCCTACAATGCGCGGACCGGCAGAGGTTAAATATTCCAGACGGATTTGGTCGTTTTCGAGAACACCTACGGAGAGGCCATGAAAATTTTTCATACGTATATTTTATCAAAGTTTAAGCTGGGAGCTGATTGGAGTTTGAGTTAAGCGCTCGGTTTGCTTGATTTCCATCCAGCGGGAGAATTTACCTCGACTTCTTGCCTGGCGCGTAGATCTTTTAGGAGGCCTCTTAGGCTGTCTCACGCTTGAATTATCCAAATAGGCCCACCTCGAAAATTCATTAACAAATTAAGCTCGAAATTACGATAGCATGGTATAAATATAGGCCTCAGAAAGGAAACTTTCATGACATTCGGTATCCAACCCATCCATATTGTAATCATTATACTGGTGGCGTTGCTGGTCTTTGGGCCTAAAAGATTACCGGAAATAGGGCGAACAGTCGGAAAAATGCTCAATGAATTTCGCAATGGGACCAGGGAGGTAACTGACAGCCTGCGCGCAGAAGTCAATGGCAGTGTCAACCCGGTTAAAACGAATCCCCCGGCCGCCTCGATACCGACCGTCCCGGCCTCTGGTCAGTCTTTCACTATCCAGCCCCCCTCTATCGCACCGGCTCCTGCCGGGAAATTTTGTATCCACTGCGGAGCTGCCAACACACCCGAGGCCCTTTTTTGCAATCAATGTGGTACCAAAATGCCTGAAAATACCATTAAGCCTTCCGACCCTTCCATCCTGGGCCGGCAGGGTTAACAGAATAGGAGGTTGCCATGCCATTTGGAATCCAACCCATCCATATCGTGATCATCATCCTGGTGGCGTTCCTGATCTTCGGAGCCAACAGATTGCCGGAGCTAGGGCGCAGCCTTGGTAAAACCATCACCGAATTTCGTAAGGGCACCCGGGAAGCCGCCGAGGGCTTTAAAGAGGAAATTCAAAAGGATGCTCCTGCCTCGGCCGCCCCGGGCGTAATAGCAACCCCGGTAACTCCAGCCGTTGCAACACCCTCAAACTTCCCTGCCGCCTCTGCACAGTCTGCCATCCCGCCGTCTGCCCAACCGCTGCAACCGGCCGGAAATTTCTGCATTCAATGTGGAAATCCCAACCCATCTGAAGCCCGTTTCTGCGCCTCTTGTGGGGCAAAACTGCCTGAGAAAGTCGCATAGAATCGCATAGAACAAAAGAATTAATCCAACCTACACAAAGAGAACCTTTGTGTAGGTTTGTCCCCTCGTTGCTATTCCGCGGGATTTTGTTCTTCGTGTCAAAAAAGAATAACACGGATGATCAATGGTTTATCAAAAGATCAGGTTCTTCCGTTTTTATCTGTGGTAAATAATCTTGAGAAAGCCTCACAAAGCGATTTTGTCAAAGCCAGGTTTGAGCGCCGGGTAAAGTTCTCTAAACAGCGGGTAGGCTTTGCGGTAAGCCGCTGCCTGCGCCGGGTCAGGTCGGGTGCTGCCGGTGATTCGCACCGCCTTTGCGCATGCCGCCGGCACATCTGGCCAGGCCTTCACACCGACACCTGCCAGCAGGGCCGCTCCGAACGCCGCCCCTTCGGTCGTGTTGACCGTCACCAGCTCCGCCTCCAGGACGGACGCCAGGATCTGCCGCCATAATGCCCCCTTCGTCCCTCCTCCCGAAGCCCGCACCTGCCTTATTTCTCCCATGCCGGCGTTCTGGATCAGCCTGAAACTGTCTTTCAGACCGAACGAAACCCCTTCGAGTAGCGCTCGCGTAAGGTGGCCACGCCCGTGCCGCAGGGTCAGCCCCACAAAGGCGCCGCGCGCCAGCGGGTCTGGGTAAGGCGTGCGCTCGCCGCTCAGATACGGCAGGAATTGCAACCCCTCGCTTCCAGCCGGCACCCCTTCCGCCTCTATCAACAGCTCGTCAAAGCTCATGCCGGGGGCCAGCGTATCCCGGTACCACTGCAGGCTGCCGGCTGCCGAAAGCATCACTCCCATGAAATGCCACCTGCCCGGAACGGCATGGCAGAAGGCATGCAAGCGACCTTCAGGTTCAACCAGTGCCGAGGGGGTCGTGGCAAACACCACCCCGCTAGTACCCACCGTCAGCGCCACCACGCCCACCTCTACCGCCCCTACCCCCACCGCCTGGGCTGCCTGGTCGCCGCCCCCGGCCATCACCGGTGTACCCTCCTTCAAGCCGGTCGCGCTGGCCGCCGCTTTCGTGATGGTCCCGGTGAATTCCGGCCCTTCGAAGGTCGGCGGCATCCATCCAGCTGGTATGCCCAGCGCCGCCAGCACTTCTGTTGACCAAACCCGCTTCTTCAGGTCGAACAACACCGTCCCGGAGCCGTCCGCCTTATCCATCGCATATTCGCCGGTCAGTTGGAGTCGGATGGCATCCTTGGGCAGCAGCACGTGCCGTGCTTTTGCATACACTTCCGGCTCGTTCTCCTGCACCCACAGGATCTTCGGCGCGGTGAAACCGGTCAGAGCCACGTTGCCGGTGATCTGGATGAACTTCTCCCGCCCGATCCGCCGGTGGATTTCATCGCATTGCGCCTGAGTGCGCTGGTCGTTCCACAGGATTGCCGGCCGCAGGACCTCTCCATGCTCGTCGAGTAACACCAGCCCGTGCATCTGCCCGGTCAGGCCCACCGCCAGTACGCTCTCCCCGCTCACCCCCGACTGCTGGAGCACCGCCCGCACCGCCGTAGTGCTTGCCTGCCACCACTCACGCGGGTCCTGCTCCGACCAGAGCGGCCTGGGAGTCTGCAGCGTGTGTGGCGCCGACGCCGTGGCTGCCACCACCCCTTTTCCATCCACCAGCAGTGCTTTGCTTCCGGTGGTGGATATATCGATGCCGAGGAAAAAGGTTTTGGACATATGGGTCGCTCCAGGCGAAATGGAAATCAGGGAAGGTTGAAATGCGATATTCGGTGTAAAAAAGGGGCGATCAATTCAGCTTGGCATGTGCCCGTCACCTATACGATGACGGGCACAATTCCAAGGAGGAGAATAGTCTAAGAAGTTAACCAATTTTCACCCGGCCCGCCAGCGCCGGGAAAACACCTCAGCGCGCACCCAGCAGCAAATCGATCGTCAATTGGTCCAGCCGCTCGTATCGCAATCCACGGCTGGCGATGCCTGCCCGGTCGAACGTCTGAGCCCGCAGTGCAGCCGCCTTGGCAGCCGAATACTTGCCAAAATAAGCCGCCATGCTGCCATCCGTGGCATTAATTTTGTCCACGATCGCCTGGATTTCCTGATCAGCGTTCCATTGGGCCGCCTTCTCCTTCAAAATCAGGTAGGTTCGCATGCAGCCGCGTGCAAAGTCCTTGACTCCCTCGAAATCTTCGGTCCGGTACGCATGCGCATCGAAGTGCCGTGAGCCCTGGTAGCCCACGTCCTCCAGGAACTTCACCAAGAAGAAAGCCGCTTTCAGGTCCCGCGACCCGAAGCGCAGGTCCTGGTCATACCGGCCAGGATACTGGTCGTTCAGGTCGATGTGGAACAGCTTGCCGGCATCCCAAGCCTGGGCCACGCCGTGCAGAAAGTTAAGTCCCGACATATGCTCATGTGCCACTTCCGGGTTTACCCCCACCATTTCGGGGTGATCAAGTGTTTCAATGAAAGCCAGCATGTGCCCCGTGGTGGCGTTATACATATCGCCGCGCGGCTCGTTCGGCTTGGCTTCCAACGCTAGCTTCAGGTCATATTTTTTGTCCAGGACGTATTCACATAGGAAGTTCATCGCTTCCCGGTTTCGCTGGATGGCTGACAATGGACTCTTGCTGGCATCCGTTTCCGTGCCTTCCCGCCCGCCCCAGAAAACGTATACCTTGGCGCCAAACTCTGCGCCCAGGTCGATCGCCTTCATTGTCTTCTGGATGGCATACGCGCGCACTCTGGCATCGTTGGATGTGAACGCGCCATCCTTGAAGATCGGGTCGAAGAACAGATTGGTGGTGGCCATCGGCACCTTGAGCCCGGTCTCCTCCAGCGCCTTGCGGAAATCCTTCTTGATTCTCTCGGCTTCAGCAGCCGTGGCATCGATCGGGATCAGATCATTATCGTGGAAGTTGACACCGTACGCCCCCACCTCGCCCAACAGGTGGACCAGTTCCGCCGGCGACTTGGGCTCGCGTACCGGGCCGCCAAACGGGTCGCGACCGATATTCCCGACCGTCCACAGGCCAAAGGTGAACTTATGCTCGGGTTTAGGATCATAGGCAGCACTCATTAGCGGCTCCTTTTGAAGTAAACATCGAGCATCACCGCCAATACCAGGATGATGGCTTTCACAACATACTGCCAGGCCGGCGCAAAATTCATCATTTGCATGCCGTTGGTGAGGCTGGCAATGATGAGGGCGCCGATCAATGCCCCTGGAATGGTGCCGACGCCTCCAAGCGGGGAGGTGCCGCCTAGGATGCATGCGGCAATAGCATCCAACTCATAGCCGGTGCCAGCTGCAATCGTTCCGTAACCCACGTAGGAGGCCAGCACAACACCCGCCACACCGCTCAGGAAACCCATCAGGATGAAAACCCGGAACAGGACGCTGGTGATGTTAATCCCGGAGAGACGGGCGGCTTCCCGGTTGCCTCCAATGGCATAGGCATAGCGGCCGAAGCGCGTATTGTTGGAGATATAGACCATCACCATGGCCACGAATGCCAGCAGCAGCACCGGTACGGGGATACCTTTGTATGCATTAACACTGAGGATATAGGCCAAGATCAACACAGCCGGGATGATCGCCCCCAGCAAATCCAGGTAAAGAGGGCGCAGCTTAAAGCCATACTTCTGTTTGCCGGCTCGGCTGGAGAAGACGTTCCATCCCAAGAACACTAAAATTAATATGAATATCACGATACCCCACATGGCTGGGATGTAACCCTGGGCAATATCCGAAAAGACGGCCTGGTCCGCCGCGATGGTCTTGCCCTGGGTAACCAGCAGGATCAGGCCATTGAACAGCCACATGCCGCCTAAAGTCACAATGAAAGCCGGCAGGCCCTGATACGCAATGATGTAGCCTTGCAGCAGACCGGCCATGACACCGACCAGCAGGCCACCGATAACGGAAAGCACGGCAGAAAGCAGTAATTGATTGGGGAATATAGCGAACCAGACATAGTATTGCAAATAGGCGGCCACCACGGATACAAAACCCGCCAATTTGCCTACCGATAGGTCAATCCCGCCGGTGACGATCACCAGCACCATGCCGATGGAAAGGAAAGACGTCACGGACATCTGGCGGAAGAGGTTGGAGATATTTTGCGGGTCCAGGAACTTGCCGGTGGTGGTAAAGGAAAAGAACGCCCAGATGACGACCACAGCGATGATCAGCGTATACGTCTGGATATTACGCCGGATTGCCAGGGATATCCTGGAGCTTAAACTTGAGACTGGTTTCATTTCAGTGACAGAAGAGCTCATTGGATTTACCTCGCTTCAATAATTCTTTGGAATTCTTTGGTCTATAATTATGCAACAGCAACACCGGTGGCCAAGGCCATCACGCGTTCCTGGTTGGCTTCCGCGATCGGCAACGTCATAGTGGAATGGCCCCGGCACATCACCATCACCCGGTCACTCATGCCCAGCACTTCTTCCAGGTCACTGGAGATCATAATGACCGCCACGCCCTTCTCGGCCAGTTCATTCATCAGCTTGTAGATCTCGAACTTTGCTCCCACATCGATGCCGCGCGTTGGGTCATCCATGATCATGACCTGCGGCTTGGATAGCAGCCATTTTGAGATAACCACCTTCTGCTGGTTGCCGCCGGATAAGGTCTCCGCCTTTACTTCCAGGTTGGGCGCCTTGATGGTCAGGCTTTTAGCCTGCTGCTGGCTGGCCTTCGCCTCCTCATTCGCATTGATGCTTGCAAATTTGGAAAACTGATCCAGGTTGGGCAGGGAGATGTTCTTGAGGATGGATTGGATCAGCACCAACCCCATCCTCTTGCGGTCTTCCGGCACCAGGCTCAGGCCCGAATCAATCGCCTGCCGGGCACTTTTTGGCTCGATCGGCTTCCCCTCCAGCCTGATCTGACCCTTTGAAATCTTCGCGTACTCGCCAAAGAGGGTCAGCACTAACTCGGTACGGCCCGAGCCCATTAAGCCGGCAATCCCAAGAATTTCGCCTTTGCGTACATTGAAACTTACCCCATCCAGGATCTTGCGGGCAGCATTATTGGGATCGACGGCTTCGAGACCTTCCACTTCAAATATCACTTCGCCTGGCTTCCGGTTGCCCTTGGGGAAGCGCTCTTTCATCTCGCGACCGACCATGTATTTAACCAAGTCACCCTGGGTTACATTCTTGGTCGGTTGCGTGGTAATGATCTTGCCATCCCGCATTACCGTTACCCGGTCCGTAATGCCGAAGAATTCCTCCAGCCGGTGGGAGATATAAATGCAGGTAATGCCGTGCGCCTTCAACCCTCTCAGGATTTCCATCAATTTTTCGACTTCGGCTTTGCTGAGCGCGCTGGTAGGCTCGTCCAGGATCAAGACCCTGGCATCTTCGGAAAGTGCCTTGGCGATCTCGACCATTTGCATTTTGCCAACCCCTAGGTTTCTTACAGTGGCACGCGGGTCGACATCCAACTGGTACTTCTCCAGGATCGCCTGGGTATCGGCATACACTTTATTCCAATTGATCAGGCCGTGTTCGACCGGTTCTTTGCCGAGGAAGACATTTTCGCCAACCGTGCGGGTGGGCACCAAGGTCAGTTCCTGGTACACAATCGCAATACCTTCCTTTACGGCTTCGTGAATGGAACTTTGAATCAGCTTTAATTCATTGCCATTGTAGATCACGGAACCTTCATAGGTTCCGTGCGGATATACACCGGAAAGGATTTTCATCAGGGTGGATTTACCGGCGCCATTCTCTCCACAGATACCGTGGATCTCGCCACGGTTGATGGAAAAAGAAACATCATCCAGCGCGATCACACCTGGAAATTGTTTGGTTACGTTCTTAAAATCCAGAATAATATCATTATCCACTGCGAACTCCTTTGGATAAAAGGTGTACCGGCAAGCCTGTTTCAGTTCGGGTTCCCCGGCCCCCAAAAATATTAAAGAGGGGGCCGGGGGTCATTAAAATTTATAGGCTAAGGAGTCAGGGTGGGGGGAAGCTGATCGGCAGGAACACCGCGATACACTGCATCGTAGGTCTGGAAACCGCTCTTCACGACCACATCATAGACATTGGCCTTGGTGACCTGGACAACCGGCAGGAAGGCAGCTTGAATGCTTCCGGTCAGGGTCTTGTCGCCGGTCAGTACAGCCAGGGTGTAGCTGGTCAGGCCAGTCAGGGGCTGTTTCTTGATTAGTTGATCGATCATGGCGACGGCCTTCGGGGCCAGGAGGCGGGTATCCTTGAAGACGGTCACGGTCTGTTGGCCCTTGACGATGCTGTTGCAGCCATCCGCAGTGGCATCCTGGCCTGAGATCGGCACCTTACCGGCCAATCCCTGGGCGGCTAGCGCCTGCAGTTCACCCAAAGCGGTACCATCGTTCGAGGCGACCACAGCATCGATCTTGTTTTGCTGGGCGGTCAAGATGTTCTCCATCATGGATTCGGCCTTGGCAGGATCCCAGTTGTCGACCCATTGATCGGCCACGATCTTTACAACGCCGGAGTCGATGTAGGGCTGGATAACTTCCATCTGGCCCTGGCGGACCAGGACGGCGTTGTTATCGGTCGGTGAGCCGCCGGAGAGGACTACCTTGGCGGGATTGGCTTTCGTCCAGGTGGTGCTGCCGGGCAGGCCCAGGGCTGTCATGACACCGAGGGCTTCTTGCTTGCCGACTTCGACGTTATCGAAGGACAGGTAGGCAGCAATCTTATCGGTCTTGATCAGGCGGTCATAGGAAATCACTGGTACGCCCGCCGCAACAGCCTTTTCCACCGGGGTGACGGCGGCTGCGCCATCTTCGGCGATGACGATCAGGCCCTTGGCACCCAGGCTGACCATGTTATCGATCTGGTCGCTCTGAAGCTTGACGTCATGATCGGCTTCCTGCGCGATCACCTGGTAGCCCATTTTCTGAAGCAACTGGGTCATCTGGGCCGATTCAATAGGCCAGCGCTCAGTCGCATAGTCGGAGAAAGAAAGTCCGACAATGGTCTTTCCAGTGGTGGTAGTGGAGGCTGCCTGAGGGGCGCAGCCGACCAAACTGGCGACCAGTACAACCAAAACTGCGATATAAAAGATTTTGCGAGACATCATTCAACTCCTTTTGTTTTTATTGATCGAATATGATGAGATTGTAAATTACATATATCTTGCTTATTTTTTCTGAACCTCCTTTCCAAGCCATAGAGTCAGGAATTTTGATGAAAACAACCTCATTAACCATTCCGCTCAAATTGCGATTTTCCTATGTGTTTAGATAGATCCTTAATTGGTTTTGAAAGATTAAACCTTTTCAAGTCTTCCCAAAGAACTATCCTGACTAAAATTGGCCTAGTAGCAGACATGGTTAAAAATGCCTCACAATTGAGCCCGCTGGCGGATCACTTCGTCCAGAACAAGTGCTACGCATCCCAGCACACAGCTGTTTGAGCCCAGTTCGGATGGGATGATCTTGATATCCTTCTGGTGCTGGAACAGGCTATTTTTTGCGAAATTCTCCCGGGCGATCGGAAGGATTCTGTCGGAGACCTGAATTAGCGCCCCTCCCACAACTATGCAACGCGGGGAAAAAATATTGACCAGGCTGCCGATACCAATCCCCAGCGCCAACCCCATTTTCAAGAAGATTTCCAGGCTTGTTGGATCATCGGTTCTGACGAGCGCAACCAGATCTTCATAAGACACCTCCCGGCCGGTACGAGTCTTGTAACTCTGCACAGCCACGCGCGACCCAACCTGAGTCTCCCAGCAACCCCGTTTTCCGCACATGCAGGCTTCCCCATCCGGATCGATTGTCATATGCCCGATTTCGCCGGCATAACCATTCCATCCCCGGAACAATATGCCCGCACTGATTATCCCACCTCCCAGGCCGATGCCGGTATTTACATAAATAAAATCATCGACATTTTTCGCCGCACCTAGATAGTATTCCCCCATTGCTGAAGCATTGGCGTCGTTTTCCACAAAAACCGTCAACCCAAAACGGCCTTCCCAAAGTTTCTTCAGCGGAATGTCACGCCATTTAAGGTTTGGCGCAAAACGGACTTCTCCTTTTTCTATATCCACCAGTCCCCAAACCCCCACCCCGATCCCAAGTGGCTGAAATCCCTCCGCCTTGGCAACCTGCAGGGCGGCATAAATCAATTTTTCAGCCTCCCGCAGATAGGTACGGACATCCGATTCATCCGGCATGCTGACATGCTCTCGCCATAGGATCTGGGCAATAAAATTTGTCAGGATAATGGATATAAAATCTACCCCAATCTCAACCCCTACGGCTGCCCCCCCGGAGGGATTAAGTTCGATCATGGTTCCCGGCCGACCTACTTTTTCTTGTTTCGTACCGACCTCTCGGACCAGGTTTTCAGCCTGTAATTGATCTATGATCCTTGAAACAGAGCTTCTTGTGAGACCGGTATATTTTGCCAGACCAGCGCGCGAGATTGGGGCATGCAACCGAAGATGATCCAGTATCGTCGCACTGTTATACTTGCGGGCCAGACTTTGATCTACACCAATTTGCCTGTTCATGTATTTGTATACTAATGCAACATATTAATTACTTTTTACAACTTTGTGATTGTATATTCAAGTGACATTTGACACTACCTGATTATTACATTTTCTCCACCTTATCAATCTGAGCAATAATTAACTAATGAGATTTTTCTTATATCAACCAACTCGTCCCAACCACATTCCTGTTTGCAGAATTAAGCCGTAATCGACAGGCAGAACAGAAGACTATCCCCTGCTCCTCGACAGCCTGCGCTGGAAAATTCTTATAGCCTAGGATGGCGGTTTCTTCTCGACGCCAGCCTGCCTTGCGCTTTACCACTAAGTGCTAGTGCTCTGACAGATGAAGACTGGAAGAGATACAAGCATTCGCCGTCCTTTCCTCCGTGAACACTTTGCTCGATCGGAGCCAGGACCGTCTCGACCGCCCGCTGCAACAGGATCTGGTAGCGTGCCACATCGATGCAGCGCGTATCCGGTTGATCAGGTACGTCCCATGCGCACACTCCCGGTTCTCCGAGCGTATAAAGAAAACGCATCCGCTGTCCAGGTCGGACCACCTTGCCGGCCGCCTGTATCTGCCAGACGGCCTGGGCGGCCGGCGATGGGCTGGAATATTCCCCCAGCTCCCGGCTGAGTTTTTGCGATACCAGCAGCGTCTTTAATATAGTCGGATGCCTGGCGGTCTTCGGTTGGACCTACCCGGCCATGCGATAAACCAATCTGAGTAATTCATTCTTGTCAATGCCTCCCCGATCGAATAACTCTGCAATAGCCGGATAAACATGGCTTACTTCCAGCGCGAGCTCAGCATTATATTTCTCGGTCATATCCGGACCGATCGCTTCTATTCTCGAACGTGGCAGCGCAAGGCGGTCAAACGGATGCCGATACTGTGCGGCTAGTTGTGCAATCTGCTGAATGATCTGACAGAAGAAATTCTGAGTTTGCTCCAATCTACGGAACGTAGGTAGGGCGGAGCTTTGCACGGTGGTATTGGTGGCACTCTCCGACTCAGCCAAATAGTGGATGGGCACACCTGCACCGGTAGCGATGATCTTCTTCAGACTTAATCCATCTTCACTGGCGTCATGCAATGCCAACTGCGGAGCAAGGACACTCCATGTCTCACTTTCATCTTCCACCAACACAAACCTGGCTGCGGTGGATTGGCATTGATCTCGATCTCCCTGGCCATCCGGCTGGCTCTGTCTGCGAATTTACCTGTCACGACATACATAAATGCCTGGCGATATCGATTTAATCTGGCTTGATCTTCCAACCAGGATGCATATCTTCCCAACCAGGGCAGTATCGGGGCAAGATCTGGCTCTCCCCATGGCACACCCACAAACTGATTGTAGGTAAAATGCAGCATGAACACCGGCTGCTGATTGCTGCGGTCGTAAGCCATCCATGGATCCAAATCTATTTTTCTCGGTTTGAATGCGAACTCCTAGTCCACATCATCATCTGCCGTGATGATCTGATCCACCTGATCAGCCAGAACACCTCGGATATCCAATATTCCATTGTTTTAATCCGCTGTGCAAAGAAAAAACAGGTTGCCAGACCTGGTTGCTTCGTCACAGAAATTGACAGATTTATGATCGAGCTGGTTAAGCGGATGCCTCCACCAATCCTGGAGATATTTGTCGGAATGCTTATTATCACTTATCACCTCGATGCCTGATCCCACCACAAATATGCTGATAAGTTTCACGATGCGCCTGGCAATCGGATTGACGCGCGAGGCGCGCAAGCATTCACTGAAGATGGTCTGCCGGTCATAATCATATTGGTTATGGTATATCCCACTCATGTTATTACCAGGATAGAAAGTTTTATCATTCTCCGAACCCTTATACTGGCTGGTGGGGTTGGTTTCGATGGCAGTTGCAGATTGCTTGCGGAAGATATTGAAGAATTCAAATAGGATTGGCATATGGGGGGCCTGAAATATTTCATGCCATCAGGGTAATTCATCCAGGCGACTATAAAAATCCCCCGCGGGGGGATAAACGGGGGGATAGGGAAAGTAGCGCTGGGGGGAGAGGCAGATTTAGGGGTCCGAAAAGTCTGTCCCCTGGAATTGGGGCCCCCCCTTGCTAAACAACAAATGAAGAAGGCCAGGGGTGGTCCCATTTTGCTGCACAGCCTGGCAAGCTGCTGTGCAGGAATGCCGCTTAAAATGGTTCCGGCGCGAATTATGTATCGGCTGAACTACAGCGAGCAAGCAGACCCAAAGTTCAATTATGGGGCGGGATAACCAGGTGCATGATCTGCCGAGCGGTTCCGGCGGATTGGTGGAATTTTGGATGTTTAGAGGGTGTTGAAATAAGTCCATAAGAAAGGCCAAAGTAAATCTACGAAAGTCATTTTGACTAAAGAAATTGATATTGGCAGTACTTTTCCAGGATCAATTGACCAATAATTGGTCTTCTC
>JBEKCT010000055.1:0-18413 GCA_050014715.1 Anaerolineales bacterium
ACCAGATCGGTTCCTAACCGGTCGGCTCGTCTTTTATATCAAGAAAAACCATCGATTACAGAAAAATAGTTATCTCTTTATTTCCAGTAAGGTTCGTAACATTGACAGGGTTATTACTTGTGTATATATAACACTCTCTCGACCTGGAACCCATGCGTAGCCATGCTGATGAAGTCAAGCTAGTCGATCCATTGATTACTACCCGGGTAGCAGGGTTGTTGCTTTGTAATCAATTCCTTGGAGAACAAATTGCTGGGCTGAAGCACTTGAAGCCTTCCTATAATATTGCATGCTGGTTTTAATCTGCTTGGTCGTGTTTCCAGCCGCGTGCAATCCGGATCATGGCTTGTACATTTTCAACCTTGGCGTTGAGAGGCACCTCACAGCCAGAGCTCAAGATAAAGCCTCCATCATGGCCGATTTCCCGGATTAGCTTCTCACAATAAGCTTCCACTTCTTCCGTCTCGCCGAATGCCAGCATTGGGGCAGGCACGTTGCCTTTCAGACACATCCAGTCGCCCAGTACCTGCTTGGCCTGGAAGATATCGGTATCCGCGTCCAGTTCCAGGATGCAGCTAGCTTGTGGTAATTCACGGAAATATGGCAGCATCGGGTTCCAGTTGGCATCGCAATGTAGAATGGGCGTCACACCCTTACTTAAGAAGAACTCGACTATGCGCTTCAACTGTGGTAGGGCAAACTTTTCAAACATCTTTGGGGAGATGAAACTAGCGCTGCTGCGCACAGGGTAGATACATACCCGCTTGCCATTGGTCAATTGCAGCGGCTGCATCATGGTGGCAGCAATGGGATCTAGGCTGGCCTCGCAGGCTCGTTGCACCAATTCAGGACAATCATGCAGGTCGAGAATAAACTTGGTGACTGACCTGGCGAGCGAGAAGAAGTCGAAGGGCGGATAACCGCCGCCATAGAAGGCTGGGGGGATGCCATGTTGGTTCAATTGGACCGCGTTGCCGCGAATGCGCAACCCCATGCGAATGAACTGATACGTGATAATCGTCCGGCCGCGCCAGCCCGCCGGCAGATCAGGCTGCAGCCGCAGGTTGTAGTCCAGGAACCAGCGGTTGTAACCTTGGCTGAGTATCCGCTCATAGTCTTCGCGGTGCATCACTTCCTGTTCGTTGATCTGGAAAAGATCGTCTTCCCCCAGCTCGCGCCCTGGCAGCTTGAAGCGCATGGCCTCGGAGAATGGTACATCGCGCGGCCAGAGTGCGAAACCCATATCGGGCGCCCCAATGCGGTCGACCGCCATAGCCACGGCTTGCCGCCAGGCTTTTACATCGGAGAAGATTTGAGCTTGGGTCATTCCGGCCAAGCGAGCAGTATAGGTGATAATAAGAGGGGCGACCGGCAGCTCTCCTGCGGCTAGAGGCTTCAGCTTTACAGCATTATCAATTCGTTCATAAGCGTCCATGGATTTGTTCTCCTTTTCGGTGGAGATAACCCGTTTTTTTTTGTGGTAAGGGGCAAGGTCGGGTTCCCCTATCAACAATCTTCGTTGTTTGAACATTATAACCCCGCTGTTTTCCCGATAGATCAAAGGCTGGTCATTTTCTCAACCCCAAAAGTGACGGGAAGGAGTAACGCGGGATCGCAGTCACCGAATAAGCCGTGCCATGGATGATCGCCTCGGCTGCCAGTTGTCCGGAGCGGATGGCCGGCCCGATGCCCTCGCCCATATCAAGAGTCGCCAACCCCAGCGCATCCCCTACCAGGAAGGCATTCCCGGTGCGGATATCCGGCAGGTTCTGGCGCAGGAAATAACTATGCCCGGCTGGCTTATAGATATGGTCATGGATAAGTCCATTTTCCTCCAACTGCCTGACGAGGATGTTCCAGTGAAGCTTAAGGGTATCGGCGCGCCGCTTCAATTGTCCGTTGAATCCACCCACGCCCACATTGACATATCCATCCTTTTTAGGAACATACCAGGCATACCCGGGTAGTTTATTTTCAAAGAACCACAGCTTACAGCGGGAATCCTTATAGTCAAATGGAAATTCCTCTTCCTGCGCGACGATCAGCGCACCCGATCCCCTTGGGCTGGCCTTGCTGAAAAAGGTCTGGTAGACCGGGCAGTGTGTGCCACCTGCTCCCACCAGGTAATGGGCGGCATAAGAATCATCGACTATGTATTCCCCAGCTTCCTGCCTGATTTTATTAACCTCGTGCAAATAGACTTCGGCTTCGGCTAGCTGCAGAAGCCAGTCATCAAATTCAAACCGGCGGATGGAATATTGGTGGGTAGGTAATTTGAAATGGAAACCATTGATCGAAACATCGAAGCTCGTAAATTCGGTCAACCCGTGTGGATAATTATCCATATCCTCACCCACCCATCGCAGCACCTGCGGGGTCACCCAGCCGGCGCAGGGCTTGAAGCGCGGAAATTTGGCTTTATCCAGCACGATGCTGCGGACATTGTTTTGCTTCAGCAACCTGGCACAGGCCGACCCGGCCGGTCCGCCACCAACAATAAGCACATCCGTTTTTATCATGATCTCGGTTCTTCCGTCTTTAGAAAAAAACCACCAAGCCGTCAGTCATAAGAATTGTAAGGAGATTTTCTGTAATGCCTGGTGTTTTCCAGCCTGAGTGGTAAAGATTATGATTTTCGTTTTATCCCGGAAAGATTGAACAATTTATGAGAACCGGCAATCCGGCTGCGGGGTTCCCTGCCGGGTGAAAACCATTTGCCAGAGTTGCTGGTTGCGCGCCCTGAATGCCCCCGCGCTTGAGAGCAGGTAATAGCGCCACATCCGGTAAAACCGGTCGTCATAATTCTTCTTCAAATCCGGCCAGGCTTTTTCGAAATTGGTATGCCAGGCCATCAGGGTAGGATCATAATGCGGACCGAAATTTTGCCAATCTTCCATGACAAATTTCTCCTCCATCGCCTTGCTCAATTGCGCCATGGAGGGAAGCAGACCATTCGGGAAGATATATTTGTCGGTCCAAGGCTCGCCCGTGGTATAACTTTGATTGCCGCCAATCGTGTGGACGAAAGCAATGCCGTCCTTCTTCAAGCACCGGTCCACTACCCGCATATATTCGCCATAATTCTTATAACCCACATGCTCCATTACACCAATCGAGATCACCGCGTCGTAGGTGCCGGTCACTTCCCGGTAATCCTGCAGCCGCAGTTCCACCGGCAAGCCTTTGCATAGCTCCATCCCCAGCGCCACCTGTTCTTTTGAAACAGTCACGCCCAGGATGGATGCACCGTACTTTTCGGCGGCATATTTGGCAAAACTGCCCCAACCGCAGCCCAGTTCCAGGATACGCATGCCCGGATGTATGCCGATCTTCCTGCAAACCAGTTCCAGCTTGGCCTCCTGGGCGTCGTCCAGATTGCTGGCGTTCTTCCAATAGGCGCAGGTGTAATTTAGGCGTTTATCCAGCATGGCCATGTAAAGGTCATTACCCAGATCATAATGTCTTTTACCCACCTCATAAGCTCTGGCAGAAGACTGCCGGTTGAAGAGCTTGGCTCTTACCACCTGGAAAGCCAGCCGCAGGTTATTCTTCACTTTATCATCCAGGTGCTCCTTCAGCACCCGGAAAATGAACCCATCGATCGATTCACAATCCCACCAACCTTCGACATAAGTTTCCCCCAGGCCCAGCGATGAATCGCGCAGGACGCGCTCATACAGTCGGGCATCGTTAACCTGCAGGTCCCAAGGGTTGGAGCCATTGATCTTTATTTCAGCAGTTTCCAATAATTCGCGAATGATAGTTTCTGATGTAGCCATTATGATCTCCTGTGATTAGAATATTGGCAATGATGTATCCATTCGATTTGATATACCTGTATGTTAACACGCTATTTAAAAATTGGGTTCGAAAGAGGATTAGTTGCTTATGGCGGGAGCCTTTCTCAGCCAGGTGACATCCTGCACCTGCGCGAGCATGAATCGTGCCAGGTCGGCGCGAGTACGTTTTGTCCCCACCTGGCGCATGCCCAGGTAACCTGCCCTGATGCTGCCCGTACCGGCCAGGTTGCTGAGCATTGAAACGCGCACGATCGTCCAATCAAGGTCGCTGGTTCGAACTTCACGGACAACCGCGACAATCTCTTCGTAGGCCGGTCGTATGGTGGTTTTGATGATTGCAACCAGCAGCTTGAATTGAAGATCAGGCAGGTCGTTCGGGTCAGTTACGCTCGGGGTGGATGAGATGATCAAACGCCGCACACCATTGGCATACATGGCTGAGAGAATTGCCTGCATCCCATGTGCCAAAGGTTGATTGTGCAGATCTTCGCCCGGGCGCGGTCCAAGCAGGCTAATGACTACATCCGCTCCATGGATGGCGCACCCAAGAGCGATCGGGTCAGTTAATTCTCCCTGGATAACCGTCAGGCCTGTCTGGCTGGAAGGAATTCTGGCCGGGCTGCGAACGTATGCAACCACTTGGTTGCCGGCCGCCAGGGCTTGTTGCATCAACTGCCGGCCGGTTGCGCCACTTGCGCCAAAGATGGTTAGTTTCATATTTATTTAATCAATTCCATCGCATCCGAATGGATAATGATCCCCCCTTTCTTTAATAACCTCTTCTCCTGCCGCACGATTTCATGTGCCACCTTCAGGCGGTCGCTCTGCTCAGGAAATTGCGCCGTGAATTCCGGCGAACCGAACAGTCGACTGTCCTGGATCGCATAAAACGAATGTCTGGTAAGGAAATTCAAAGCACTGGGTTTCCCCAGATCGACCTGATGGTGTTCGAACACTTCTTGTTCAAGGTCGCCAAAATCCACCCCAACCGGATTGGCGCCCAGATGGAACAGTATGCGACAAAACCAGGGTTCGAACAGGGACGTATACCCCCGCCTGCTGCCCAGGGTTATTTCGCCAAATGGCGTGTTTACATAAATTGATCCAGGCATTTTGCTGGTGTTCGAGCCGCAAGCAATATCCAAAATCCTTTTCCCATTAAGGTCGGATAAACTATTAAAGGATTGTGCCAGCCTTCCAGCCATTTGCTCGATGATTTCAGCGACCCCCGGCTCCCTGACCAATTTCTTATAGAGATTGTAATGCGAATCCAGCGTCTGAATAGCTATGGCAATAGCGAGGTAATCCTGTGGATCTTTCCATAGGCGAACCAGCCTGGCGATGAGCTGTTCCATTTTATCTTCGGGGAAGTTTTGTTTCCTGGCCATCTTAACCAAAGACGAACGGGGATGGATGCGCTTTTTCGTTCCAAATCGACCGTTTATCTTTGTTTATCTCCGGTTGGAATATATTTTTCTTCACACCTAGATCCCGGTCGGTTCTCGGACCAGAATCACGGTCGTTCGCTCTTTGATCCACTCGCGCTCGATGATTAGAATTTTACCAACAAATGTCCCAATATTGGCGGTTTTCCGAACCTGTTCCTCTTCCCACGGCTGGACGTGTTCACGGATGCGCTTGAAGGCTGTTTCGAGATCAGGCACGACCTTTTGACTGCCCACCACCAGGATCAGCCTGCCAGCAGTATTGGCGTAAGGACCGATCTGGCTGGCGGTGGCGGAGGCAGCCACCAGGATGCCTGACTGTGTGATTGCATTAACACTGCCCAGCATGAAATCGGGGGCTGCCATTAATTTTCGAATTTCCTGAGCCTGGGTCTTGCGATCCATTTTCAGGATTTGGTGGCGCAATGCACTGAAATTATTCGGGTCCATGATCGCATCGAATATACCGGTTTCCTGGAGAGTTTTCGACTTGCCTGAATGGACTTCCGCGCCCTGGGGAATCCGCGCCAGTGCCTCTTTTCGTGCTTCTTCACCGTTATTGACAATAACTACCTCGATATTGCGTTCCCGAATTCTTTCCGCCACCGTTTGGAGTATTTCTTCCGGTGCCGGCGAAACAAAGTCTGGTTGAATTGTTATCATGTTTTTTGCCTTCCTATGGATGGGATTGGTGCCTGGCGTAAATAGATTAATGCCCGATGATCTCATGAACCAGTCCGGAGTTGCAAAGGTGCCCAAGCTACCAATAACCCCTGGATTTGTTCTATTTGGGTATTTTAAGTCCAAATTGTTAATCTAATATTATTATTTTAGATTATTCCTGATTGATTTTATGAAAGGGATAGGTGCAAGAAATTGATCTTTGATGAAGTGATTTTGGCCTTTCCTAGCTTGCAGCATCAGCCTGGCTTACATTTATTTTGCATTATTTTCAAATAAGAGTATAATTATCTGATATTGTCCAAACGTACCATATTTCCGGAGGTTTACTTTATGAAAATCAGTGCTCGCAACATTCTCAAAGGAAAAGTTGTCAAGGTTACCCGCGGCGCCGTCAACGCCGAAGTCGTGCTCGAATTGCCTGGCAAAATCTAGATTGTTTCCATCATCACACTCTCTTCGGTGGACAGCCTGGGCATCAAGGAAGGCAAAGAAGCTTATGCAGTGGTCAAGGCTTCCAGTGTAATGATCGCTGTGGATTAATCCCCCAACTCCAACCGGATCTTTCGTGATTCCAAGCCATCCCCCCAACCATCCCATGTGAAGAGGATGGTTTTTCATTTTTCTGTTCACCTGACGTTTCTACTTTATCCGCGAGTCGTACCAGCCACTGCGGGTATCGAGGCGGATATCGAATTCCGGTACGTAAGGCTTGATATCCAGAAGAGGTGTGCCTTCCAGCATATCCACTCCCTGGATTTCCAGGGTATTCTCTTTCCGCATTATCAACCGAACCAAGGATAACCCGAGTGGGTTGGGGCGATAGGGATAGCGGGTGGCAAACAACCCATGCAGTTGGTCGTCGAGGAAAGGTTTGGTGAGCAAGTGATAGCCCGACGATTGATGGAATATGTACAACAAAAAGATATGAGAGAAACCTTCCAGGTCCTGGAGCCCTTGTGCGTATTCCGGGAAAACTTCCACAACTCCTTTAGCCTGGGAGCGGGAAGATTGGATGGGTGTCTGGGATTTATCTGTGAAGGGGGAATGGATCACCCCGATCGGATGCATGAGAGTCGCCGAGATATTATTATTCATGGAAATAATTCACCTTTTACTATTCAAAAATAATCATTTACGAATGATGAATTCCCATATATCTTGATAATTCATTCGGGAAGAATGTCGACATTACTGCGGCGCTCGATACTTCGCATCAACCCCAGTAAAACGATGGAGACAACCATCAACATGACAGATAATGCGATCGCTATCCCCAAATCGGTCTCAAAACCGATGTAAATGGCCAACGGCATGGTCTGGGTTTTTCCTTGCAGGTTCCCCGCGAACAGAATGGTCGCGCCAAATTCTCCCAGCGCACGCGTCCAGGTCAGAATCAGACCGGCCAAGAAAGCCCGCCCGGCCAGCGGAAACATGATAAAACGGAAAACCTGCCATTCATTAGCCCCTTCCACAATAGCAGATTCCAAGATCTGTTCGCCAATCTCAGCGAAGCCAACCCGTAAGGCGCCGACAAATAATGGCGCCGAGACGAAGGTCTGCGCCATCACCACCGCGACGGTGGTGAAGGGCAGGGTTATGCCAACGGCGTTCAACCACACTCCGAAGACGCCCGTGCGCCCAAAGGCGATCAACAGCGCCAAGCCTGCCACCGAAGGCGGTAATACCACCGGCAGGTCGACCAGCAATTCGAGTGCATTCTTTCCGCGGAACTTCCAACGTGCCAGGATATATGCCAGGGGTGTTCCCGTGGCAATGGCAACGATTATGGTAGCGGTGCTGGTCAGCAGACTGAGTTTCAGTGCCGCTAATGCAGTCGGGGAAAGGGCGGAATTGAAAAAATCCTTCCCGATGGCGCGCCAGACCAGCGCCAGCAGGGGTAATCCTAGCAGGCCTATTAGAACCAGGCTGGGTAAAATGAATACCCAGCCTGGATTATTATTTATTGAAAGTCTCTGAAATAAACGGCGCAAAGGACCTTCCCATTACGGCGTGACAGGTGTAAAGCCCCATTTTTTCATGATGGCCTGCCCGTCCGGCGAAAGCACGTAAGCGACGAAGGCTGCTGCCAGGTCGGGCTGCGGTGCATTGGTCAGGGTTGCGATAGGATACTTGGCAACGACATTGTAATTCGTAGGTATGACGATGGTTTTCAATGTCGGGGCGGCAATCGCATCCGTGATGTAGACAATGCCGGCGTCGGCCTCACCCAATTGCACCTTGGCCACCACCTGTTTTACATCGGTTTCGTTCGAAACAACATTGGCCAGAACTTTGGTGCTGAAATTGGAGCCATAGGTAGGATCCTTGCTCATGTTGGCAAGGATTTGCAGGGTATAAGTTCCCGCAGGTACGGATTTGTCTTCCAGGACAAGTTTCAGTCCGGGTTTGGCTAGGTCCTGCAGGGTCTGCACATTGGCCGGATTATTGGCCGGAAGAATGACTTCGAGCACATTGGTCACGAAATCCTTGTATCCAGCCGCAACCAGGTTAGCAGTAACCATATTATCCATATAGGTGTGGTTGGCGGATGCAAAAACATCTGCTTTCGCGCCCTGTGTGAGCTGGGTAACCAGAGCCTGGGTTCCGGCAAAGTTAAACGTCACAGTAACACCCGGATTCGCGGCCTCGAAAGCCTTACCGATATCTCCAAATGAGCCCGTCAGCGAAGCCGCGGCAAAGACGGTCAGGGTTCGAGGGGCCGGCGTGGCTGTTGGCGGTATGGCAGTATCGGTAGCAGGAGGCATTGTCGTCGTGGGGGGCACCTCGGTTGGAGTGGGTACAGGCGTTGCAGCCGGTCCACAGGTGGCCAAAAGTATGGCAGCAAACAGAAGTAGGATAAGAGGTAACTTTTTCAGTTTCTTCTCCATTAGATGTTTATTTCAAATGCCTGATGCCATTCGATTAACCAATTGCGGAAAGAAACTCTGGCAATGAAAATTCCAACGAACGGATGCCAATTTTTGTTTTTTCAGGCAAGTATACTCACTCAGTGAGTATATCAAAACCATGGAATTAAGTACAGGGAAAAAGTTATATAAAAATCATTTTCAAGATTCGATTTTCGAGTCAGTGCGATTGCGGAGCCTACCAAAAAGGTACAAAGCCCCATAGCATCAAAATGCTGTCATACGATGAAATTAAATTGGAAACATTTCGATTGGAAGCAATTGTCTGTCATAGGCAGGGGTTTTTATGAAACCGGAAACTTATTGGGCACATATAGGTGTGCCATCGTCCCTAGGTGGGGGAAGAATTCCCCTGGATATCGAAGGGGAACATGGCCTGGTCATCGAATTATTTTTGCCGGAAGTGTTTTTGGCTTACATCCAGCCATTTCAATATGGTCTGCAATTGTTTGATGCGTAGGTCCACGCTCATGCGGTTATAGATCTGTTCTTCAGGCAGTTCGGTGAGAGTATTTGTCAGCTGCTGGAGGCGGCTTTCAGCCTCCAACCTTTGCTGGTCAAATGCTTGTGAGATTTTTTCAGGCATGTACAGGCGCAGGAAATACAGCCGGCTGATAAACTCCAACCGGATGGCGCGATTGCTACCGCGGCTGGGGGAATCCAACCAATCCAAAAACCGGCTGATCCCCTGCGGAGTCATGTGCAGCAACTGGCGGGCGGGCAGTTTCTTCTGGGGTAATTCTTCCATCGAAATATCGCCATGCGCTTCGAGCCGCTTCAAAATAGAGTAGGCTTGACTTTGGCTGAGATGCCAGACGTGTCCCAGGTCAGCAACCACCTTGCGGTGCAGTTCATAGCCATACCCCGGCGCTTCATAGAGCAGACCGAGCAAGGCCATTTCAGGCGAAAGGGTACCAATATCATGGGGCATATTTTTCACATCAAGGGGCTTATTTTTTACCATATTTCTCACTCTTAAGTATTAGCCTTCCACCGGCAGCCCTTCGATCTGCATGATCTTGAGAGCGTTGGTGGTGGGACTGGGTCCGGGCCGCAAACGATAGTCAAAGGTAAGCTTTCCTTCGGCTACATCGTCACGAAAGTGCACATTACCTGCCTGGGGCTGGTTTTCTGCCAGCGTAGCCAGGTCCAAGTCATGCGTGGCTATCAATCCGATTCCGCCGGCGCCAATCAAGGCTTTCACATATGCCCGGCTGCCGATCAGGCGCTCACGGTTGTTGGTGCCGCGGAAGATTTCATCTACCATGTAGAGCATGGGCAGGCCGGTTTGATCAGGGCGCAAGGCATCTAGTAATCCTTTCAGGCGCTTCACCTCAGCATAAAAATAGGAAAACCCATCGCTGAGAGAATCGCTGATACGGATGCAGGTATACAGCCGGAAAGGCAGCGTTTGCAAGGCTGCAGCGTCCACCGGCCCTCCGGCGTAAGCCAGGCACAGGTTGATCCCCACCGTGCGGAGGAAAGTGCTTTTCCCGGACATATTCGAGCCGGTGATGATCAATAACCCACCAAGCTGCTCCATTTGCAGATCGTTGCAAACTTTGCGGTCTGGTGGCAGCATGGGATGGCCCATCCGGCAGGCTTCAAAAACCGGAGTTGAGGCTTGCCCGGTGGCGTGCTCTTTCCGGGTTTTCTGTTCAAAGTCCTGTACCGGCATGATCGTAGGAAAAGTATACTCAGGATGAAGCGCGGCGAACTCACCCAGGGCGATCAGCGCCTCTAAATCATGGAACGCCTCCAGCCAGCCAGGCAGCAATCCGGCCATGCCTCGGCGTTGGCGATTTGCCAGCCAGGCAACCCAAAAATCCCATGGGGTCAGTAAATTAAGGACCAGTCCCACCAACGGGTTCATGCGCAGACCCGCCAGGGCGGTGATGAATTGCAGATGCTTCAGCCGCTTGGATGGTCGATTCGCTCCGGCTGAAAACGCAGCACACTGCTTCTGCAGGGCTTTCTTATCCCCGTAATGGAAACCTTCCAGGTATCGCAACAATGGTCGGAACTTGGCCAGCTCGCCATCCAACCGGACCAGCGCAGCCATGAATTCGCCGGTCAGAGACTGGCTGGCAAAATACACTCCCGCATATGCCAATGTTGAGAGGATCCAGAGCGGGGGCAGCCGGCCTGCTACAAACAGTATAAATAGCACATCATTTACGATCACCAGAAGTGTGGCCCAGACCAAAACCTGGCGCAGCCGTGATTCAGGGTAAGGTGTTTTCAGCCAGCCAAGCGATTTATTGCTGTCCAGCGGTTCCCGGCTGAGTTTGCGAAAAATAAGCGCAAGGCGGTTGCGGAAACGCGCCAATCCGGCCAGTTCGCGTACCACGGCCTGGCGGGCGTTAATTTTCTGCAGGTCGGGTGTGCCGGTGGCCAGCCAGGCTGCCAGACGCTGGCTGCCCTGGCGCGAGATGGTCGTATCGAGCAGAGTGTGCAGCGAACGCGGTCCGGTCAGGTCGAGGTCGAGTGCCAGGTCGGGGTTGATCTCGCCAGTGGGGGCGGATGGTCGGGGGATATGTTCCCATTCCAGAGCCAGCCGGGCTGCCTGTTCCCTATACATGGCCAGCCAAATGCGGAATGATTCGGCCCAGGCGTCCACCCGGCGGTGCATGATCTGGATCCCGGTAAATAGAATTGCCGCGGTGAAAAAAGTGATCCAGCCTGCCAGCGCGCTGAAGAGGACTGCCGCGCCCCAGCTGGCCGCGCCGCCAACCAGGAATACCGCCAACCGGATCCAGGAGTACCGGCGGCTGATGGATTCGCAATAGGCAAGTTTGCGTTCCAGGCGCTGGATGTGACGTTGGAGAAGGAGCAGATCGGGCATGGGTCTATTGTACTGGAATTTGCCATTGTACTTTCTAAACAATTTAAAAACATCATGAGATGTAATTCATGGAAATGATAATCGACTTTTATAATGGTTCCCGAACTGATGCCCATTTTCTAAGATGTTGACCGACGCCTGGCAGTTTGTGCTCGCCGGATATTTTAATAAAGGTACTACCGAGAGGCTATCTTAACCGGACTGCAGTTTCAAATTAACATTCCCAAGCCTTGTTTTACTTGAATCCGGGGGATCTTTAATTGGTTGCTCACAAGTTCTCATAGTAATTACTCATGATCAAATGTAAGGTATCGAGTGCTGGTCTCTACGAATGCCATGGGGTATACTCATTTTATCGAAGTTTTACAGTGGAGAAAATTAGTTTGGTGAACCATAAGCGCATCCTTTGGGTTGGATTGGTTTTAGCCGGACTGATCGTCTTATCGACCGGGATTATCTTATTTACCAGGAAAACTGCTTCGACCAGACCGCTCCCGCCGGCCGCCTCGCAAACTGCCGCCGAACGGCTGGCCCAGTCGCTATTACCGGCTCATCCAAGCCAGTACGAATACGGCCGTTATCTATATTGGCTGAACTGTATGGCTTGCCATGGTGACCGCGGCCAAGGCCTGACAGCAGAGTTCCGCAGCCTGTATGTTGAGGACCAGAATTGCTGGGCGCGCGGCTGCCATGCCGGTCGCCCAGGAGATCAAGGATTCCCGATCCCGCGCATTGTTCCGGCGGTCATTTCCGAAACCGGCAAATTGCCTCCATTTGCGACCCCGGAAAAACTTTTTGAATTCTTGCGCGCCACGCATCCACCCCAATATCCTGGACACCTGCCGGAGGATCAATATTGGGCAATCACCAATTACCTCCTGGTCCAGAATCACCGGCTCTTCCCTGATCAGACTCTTGGCCCGACAAGGCAGGTTGCGCAGCCGAATTTCAAAAGATCCATAGCCGCCGTCTCCTGCTATTGGCTGCGGTGGCGGCGATTGTGTGGCTTGTCTTAAGGCGAAGATTCAGGCGGTCAGGCGTGCAACCTTCTTGAGGGGTCTGCATCTAATTACCCGTAAGCACAGATATACTTTATTTTATCAATTGGGAGAGATTTATTTATGGAAATGATCATCGATTTCCCGGGCGGATCGCGCGTAGATGCCCATTTTGGTCCCTTCACAGTTGCTACCGACCAGCCGCCGGTCGCCAGTGCCCCTAGCCCCTTTGAGGTTTTTCTTGCTTCCATCGGGACCTGTGCAGGAATCTACGTGCTGGGTTTTTGTAAGCAGCGCAACCTCCCGACCGAAGGCATCCGTATTGTCGAGAGAATTAACCACAACCGTTCCACAGGCATGGTCGAGACGATCGATCTGGAGATTCAGATTCCACAGGGCTTTCCGGAAAAATACCACGATTCGCTGATTCACTCGGCGGAATTGTGCATGGTCAAGAAACATCTCGAAAAACCGCCCAAGTTTAATATTACAACTCGAGAGTTGTAGAATTATAGGATGTTGCAATGAGTTTTTTTAATCGTATTTTTGGTGGACCGGTATCTACCTTGAGCACGCTGGAATTACACAAAAAACTGAAGAACCGAAATCAACCCTATGTGCTGGATGTGCGCCAGCCGGAGGAGTTCCGTTTAGGCCATATTGACGGCGCAAAGTTAATCCCGTTGGGGGAATTAAGTAACCGTCTGAGAGAGATACCCAAAGGGCGTGAAATTGTGTGTATTTGTGCTACCGGGCACCGCAGCGTCCCGGCTGTGAGAAAATTAACGGCCGCGGGATATACTGCCAGCAGCATGAAAAACGGGATGATATCCTGGCAAATGGCAAAGCTGACTATCCAAAAAGGATTGTTATCATTGACAGACTGCTGATGTTTCAGACGGAGAACTGTTCAGGAGAGGATTTATATGCATGAAAGAAGATTTGAAGGTGATATTGCAAAATTACGTTCCCCCGAAAGGGTAGAACGGCTGGAGGTTGAACGCGAAACTGATCTTTGCCTGGAAGGAGTAACAATTGGCAGTGTTTTGGATGCAGGTATGGGCAGCGGTCTTTTTTCTGAATCCTTCTTTGGACGCGGTCTGAATGTATCCGGAATGGATGCCAATCCGGAGATGTTGACCGCCGCACGCCAGTTTGTGCCAGCCGGAGATTTTCGTGTAGGTTCTGCCGAGGAGATGCCTTACCTGGATGACTCTTATGACCTGGTATTCCTTGGACTTGTTCTACATGAATCAGACGAGCCCCTGAAGACCCTGCAGGAGGCACGCCGCGTGGCCCGGCAGTGGGTTGGCATTTTGGAGTGGCCTTATAAAGAGGGTGTCTTCGGCCCGCCGCTTGCCGATCGGTTTAATCCGGATAATCTGGTTGACATGTTCCAAAAAGCCGGATTTAAGAGGTGGAAACTTACTGAGCTTTCCAACACTGTCTTCTATAGCTTGGAAAAGTAATTGCCAGACCTCTTTTCTTCTTTATTTTACTTCCTCGCCTCTTTAAACACTTCTTGAGTTTCTTTGATCAGCCAGATCAAGAAAATAATTCCAGCAACATATTCGACCCACCACAACATAAACAGACTGTTCAGAACAAGCCCTGCCAGCACGGTGCCTGCCATTGTTGCACAGGTTATGGAATTGGCTGCGTCACCCGCCAAAGCTACGCTTTCTATTTGCTTGGATATGCGGCGCTTGGTTACAGCAAGGTAGGGCATGATCAACAATGCCGCCGCCGACACACCAATTCCAATGACGGAGTTCTCAGGCTTTGAATGGGTGAGCAATCCAAAGATTGACGAAATCAGTACATAGACGCACAATAAGCCCAGAGTAATTGCAACAACCCAGGTTGCTCGATGTTCGGCTTTCTCTACGCTATGAAGGTCCCCACCCCGGCTTTCGACTGAAAACCGCCATAGCAGGATGGATCCACTTATCAATTCGATCAGGCTGTCCAACCCAAAAGCGGACAGCAGGACACTTCTCGCTGTAATACCTGCAACGATTGAAACAGCCATCTCGATTACCATCCAAATAATGGTAACAACCTCGATCCGTAAACCCATCCTTATATCAGAAGTTCGTGTTGCATTCATAACGTATAACTACATTAATCGCATTTAAGTTAAGACAAGAGCTGTGAATTTTCTTTTTCATTTTTTTCTCCTTTGCAGGATCGTGCTACCTTCATTCAGAGTGATTTTATCAGATTTGGAAATATCATTTCCAAAGAGGATCCTTACTTTATATTTTAGATATTTAAGCGGGCTGCTCCATTTCGACACCTTTATATGTGACATTAATCACATGGCAATATGACACCCGGTACTTTTGTACATCTTGTCACAAGCGTATTATGTAAATGTATATATACGTCTATTCGAATAAGGTCATATATTATGGTATCCACCACGCTTGTTCAAGAAATTACCCAACTGCACGCCGATTTCTGTTCGGCGCTGGCTGACTCGACCCGTTTGATCCTTTTGTATGCCCTGGCAAACGGTCCGCGGAACGTAAGCGAGTTGACCCAGGAGCTTGGCCAGCCCCAGCCGACCATCTCGCGTCACCTGAAAAACCTGCGCGACAGGGGGCTGGTCATTGCGACACGCCAGGGCATGATGGTTCAATACAGCTTGGCAGATAAACGCGTCATTGATGCCCTGGATATCCTGCGCAGTATCATGCGCGACAACATCCAAAAACGCGCCAGTCTGGTGGAAGTGGCCTAACGATTTTTTCATTAAAGTATTTGTTTGTGGTCTAAATTATTTTCGAGGAGGCAGACATGCAGATGAAAAGACTACCTGTTTATTTATTGGCAACAGGGGTGGTTCTCTTGATCACGGTGGGGATATTCTTTTTGCTGCCGACCCAGCGGGTAAGCGCTCAATGCGGTTCGCAGGCATCCTCGTGCAAGAATTGCCACGAGACCCAGGCCAAGGACCCGGTCAATAATGATAAAACCGCATGGCATACCTCTCATGCGTTCGGGGATTTCTGCTACCTATGCCACGGCGGCAACAACACGGCTACCGATGAGACCGCCGCTCATACAGGGATGGTTGATCCACTGAAGGATATTGTCTCAGCCTGCAAGAGCTGCCATGCCTCGGATTACCAGGCCAAGGCCCAGATCTATGCCACCACGCTGGGCGTGACCATCAGCGCGGGCGCCGCCGCCCCGACCCAGCCGGCTTCCCAACCAGCTACCACCCCCACACCCGCGGCAGCGGCTGCACCAACGGCAGCCCCGGCAGCACCGGCCGCAGCTATACCGGCCGCGAACATGGTCGACTATACCCAGCGATACAACGAAAGCGTGCTGGGACAGAACCCGGTCAATGTGGGGGACGTCATCCTGACCGTGATGATCGCAGCGATGCTCTTCGGCGGCGGGTACTTTATACTGCGCCGGGAGGGCTGGGTGAGCATTTCCTTCCAGGATACCAAACAGATCCAGGCGACCAGACCGGTACCAGAAGGTTACCCGACCGATGTGGTTGACATGGTCCCGGATCTGGCCAAATTGAAACCGGATGCCCGCAGGAACCTGCGCCAGATTCTGGCGAAACCCGGGACCGCCGCAGAGCTATTTGCATCGATCGTGAAATTGATCAAGCCGGAGGATGCAGCGGCGGCTGCGAAAGAGGATGAACCGAAAGGTTGAGTTGGTATTATTAAGAGCGACTGAAGTCGCCACTACGGAAAGATAAGGAGAAGACTATGGATTGGTTGAAAAAGCAAATCAGCAAGGAAACATGGTCGCCCTATGCGGCCGGTATCCTGCTTGGGATTGTCGGGGTCCTGGCCGTGCTGCTGTCCAACAAACTGCTGGGCGCCTCGGGTGCTTTTGAAAACCTGGCCGGAATGATAGGCAAGGCGATTGCCCCAAATGCCTTTAACAACATGTATTTCAATGTGGTTATGCCCCCCGGAATTACCTGGGGCGTGATCCTGCTGGTGGGTGTATTTTTCGGCGGCATGATCGGCGCGGCCACCAGCAAATCCTTGAAGTGGGGCAAGCAGGACGCCTCCAACAGCGATACACAATGGAAGCGTATTTTCGGGCCACAGACCTGGAAACGCTGGGTGCTGGGCTTCTTCGGCGCGATCCTGCTGGAATACGCAGCCGGAATTGCCGGAGGCTGCACAAGCGGGTTGGCGATCTCGGGCGGCATGCTGCTGGTCCCGGCGGCCTTCCTTTTCATCGCCGGGATGTTTGGATCGGGCATCCTGACCGCCTTGATCATCTATCGCAACCGTTATTAATAGGGAGAGATGCTATGAATTATGCAATTGCCTTGGTGCTGGGCGCGTTCTTCGGATTTTCGTTGAACAAAGCCGGCCTGACTAAATACAATAAGATCGTCAATCAATTCCGCTTCACGGATATGGCGGTTTTGAAATTTATGATGACTGCGCTGGTGGTGGCAATGATCGGCCTGTACGGCCTGCGCGGCCTTGGACTGGTCACATTCCCAACCGTGCCTGCTACTTATATCGTTGGGAATCTGGCCGGCGGGCTTTTATTCGGGGTGGGGATGGCCCTGACAGGGTACTGACCAGGCACCTGTGTCGCCGGGTCCGGCGAAGGAAAACTGGATTATTTGGTACCTGGTTTGCTTGGTTTTCTGGTTGGCGCAATCGTTTACGGTCTCACATATCAGCAGGTGTTCCCGCAAATATCAGCGATCGCGAACCTCGGGAACGTGGTCATGCCGGGACTGTGGAACCTCAATCCCTACCTGACCGTGCTGGCGTTCTCCCTGATGGCGCTGCTGTTGTTCTATTTGATCGACCGCGCCGGTATGCAGCGCAAAGAAAAAAACAAGGATAAATAATGCCGAATACCATTTCACGACGCGACTTCCTGAAAATCGGCGGCGCGAGCGTTGGCGGGCTGGTGCTGGGGCAGTTCATCCCGCCGCAGGTGGCCGAAGCTGCTCGGGCCAGCGGAATACTGGATGCCACGAGCAGCGGCTACATCCCCAGCATGTGCGAAATGTGCGTCTGGCGCTGCGGCCTGCTGGCCAAGGTGGTGATTGGCCGGGTGGTCAAGCTGGAAGGCAACCCCGAGCACCCGCATTCGAATGGCAAACTCTGCCCACGCGGTCAATCCGGCCTGATGAACACCTACGACCCCGACCGGGTGCTGACACCCCTGATCCGAGTTGGGGAGCGCGGCCAGGGGCTGTTCCGCAAGGCTTCCTGGGAAGAAGCGCTCGACATGGTGGCCGAAAACATGCTCTCGATCAAGAAGAATTATGGGGCCGAGGCGATGATGTTTTCGACCACACACTGCCTCAGCCAGGCCCAGTTCGAGAACCTGCTGAATGCCTACGGCTCACCCAATTACGGAACGCAGCGAAGCCTGTGCTTCAACGCCATGATCGTCGCCAACCTGACCACCTATGGCATGCAGGAACCCGACCGCAAATACGACAACCTGAAATACATCATCCTGACCGGTCGCAACCTGATGGAGGCCATCTCCACTTCCGAGACGACGGCGTTGAGCGAGGCGATCGACCGGGGCGTAAAAGTGGTCACGCTCGACCCACGCTTCACCAAGACGGCCGCCAAATCCTCGGAATGGCTGCCGATCCGCCCGGGCACCGACCTGGCCTTTCACCTGGCAATGCTGAATGTCATCGTGGGGGAGGGGCTGTACAACAAACAATTCGTCGCAAAGAACAC
>JBEKCT010000056.1:0-18323 GCA_050014715.1 Anaerolineales bacterium
GGCGACCCGGATGCGGTCGACTCGATCGTCCCGATGGCTTTCGGCAACCTGGCGCTCGACCTGGTGCTGAAGGGCATTCACGGACGGCTGGTGGTGCTCAAGAATGGCCGCTACGATAACCTACCGCTTGAAGTGGTGACCAGTACGAAGAAGGTGGTCAACGTGGAGCAGTTCTATAACACTGACCGCCTGCGCCCAAAGTATGAAAGCTTTGAGATGAAGCCAATGTTCATCATGACCAGTGAAGGGTAGAGGCTAGAAAGCAGAAAATAGAAAGCAATAAGACACCCGGAGTTCAAGAAGCCGGGTGTCTGTTATTCTTTTTTTTTTGATCTGCCGCAGCCCATCCCGAATAAATGGAAATCAAACCGGTCTCGTTAGAATTATCTTTGAATGCAAGGAAGATCTGTTGACCTTGCATTTGCGCTATGATACTATAAAAAAAGATATCCCCTCCTACCAAAGAAAGGGTGTGGATCATGCATACGAGGAAGAAATTTCTTAGATTGACAGGAATCGCACTGGCTGCGGCCTTCATTCTATCAGCTTGTAATACGGCTGCCACTGTTGCGCCGGCGCCCACCTGGACGGCTATGCCGCCAACCGCGTTACCTTCTGCAACGGAAACTTCCCTGCCAACGGTTACGTCCAAACCTGTGGCTACCGCGACAGCCCTTCCCACGGCAACTGTTCCGCCGGTTGCGCAGGTGGTCCCAAGCGTAAACGCTTACTGCCGGAGCGGCCCGGGGTCGAACTACAATCCGGTCACCACTTTGGTCAGCGGGACTGCTTACAACGTGGTCGGCCGCAATAGCTCGAATAACTGGTGGCTGGTCCAGCTTTACGGAGGGGTTGTCAGCTGCTGGACAGGCGCTCCGGGCACCAAGCAATTGGGACCGGTGGAACAGGCCCCCATAGCCCTGGCCCAGCCAGTACTTCCGTCCCCAGGAATGTTCATGTACTCATACAGTTGCAATCCAGGGACTAGTAAAAACACTTTTAATGTGACACTGACCTGGGATGGGGTGGCCGGCGCCACGGGTTATCACCTTTCCCGGAACGGTGTTTCGCTGGCCAGCGTGGGCGCATCGGTGGGCTCCTATACCGACTTTAATGCTCCCATGAATGTAAACCTGATGTACGAACTGGAAGCCCTCAATGCGGTTGGTTCAACCGCCCCCGTGTATGTCATGGTTCCGGCGTGTGGTTAGCTCTTAGAAGGCTAGGGTGCGCCGCCGCCGGGATATCTCTAAATGTTCGACATTGGAACGGGTCTTGTATGGATCATTTTTGGCAAAGTGACCCAGGGGGCTAGCCCTGGAATGGCTGAAGTTGCTGCCCATTCCTCCCCTGGGTATTTACCCGGAGATTTCTCCGCAAAGCATCTGGAATTTCCTTAAGGCCCATCCAAGAATATAATAGATTGATGGATTAATAATTCTAGGAGGTTTGTCCTAAGATATGCATATTTATCTAAACCATCGGCTGAGCTTTCAAACCTTGTGCTAAGTCACCTATAAACTACTGGCATAAGAAATATATATTTGGAAAATAAGAACCGGGCCCTGGAAGGCCCGGTCAAATTTCATTACGCTCTGGCAGCCGCCAGCTCCACCTGTGTGTATTTGAGACGCTCCAGCACGGCGGCGGCGGTGTTGCACATGAGGGCATAACCGAGTTTCTGATCCACTGCCATGAGGGCGCGCAGGGCGGTGCCTTCAATCTCAACCACTTTGACGGGCATGGTGCAACGAGCCGAGGAGATGAAGGTATACGGTTCAATCAGGGAGGAAACCCCCAGGATCTCTCCCGGGGCGATGGAACCCACCAAGGCATTGCAAATGGCACCTTCGCCGCCGCCGCTGTAGATCAGGTCCACATCGCCTTCCAGCAGGAGCATGAGCGTGTTGGCGGGAGTATTTTCCTTGACCAGCAAGGTGTCCTTAGGGAAGGTTCTTTCCATGGCAATCATGGCAATGGCTTTAAGTTCTTCATCGTTAAGCATAGAAAAGAAAGGATAACGGCGCAAGAGTTCGGGGGATATCATGTCTTTCTCCTTGATCTACTTGTTTATCAGGTCCAGCACTTTTTTCGTGGCTAGCGGGACCGTGGCGGCTATGGCAGGTGATAATTCCTGGCTGAAATCATAGACTGCCTCGGCCTCGATGGTAATTACGGTCACGTTTTCATCGGCCGGCAGGAATATATCCATATCCCGGCCGACGTGCAATGCATTCCGCAAGGAGGTATCATGGGCAGAAGCGGAATGACCGGCGCTCAGGTCAGGCAAGTCATCCAATAAGAACTGGCTGACCGTCCCGACCGGTTGTGTGCCGGTGAAGATGGCATCCACCAGGATGACACGTTCATAACCGATCAGGCGCTCCATCAGGCTCAAGCCTCCCAAAGAGGCGGTTTCCACCTCCACCGAATGAGGATCGTGGATTCCTTTTGCGGGATTGGAAAGAGCTGAGCGGACTTGTTCCGCGACCACCCAACCGACACCATCGTCGCCGAGAATGGGGTTGCCGAGGCCGATAACCAAAGTTTTCATATAAAAGGGTCGGATAGCCACCAGTCATATTGTTTGACCAAGTGAACAACCTGATCACGGCGACTATCCGGCAATAAAACTATCCGACTATGCGACTAGTCTGTGGACTGCTTGAGAACGTCCACAACCCCGCCTTCGGCGTTGTGAATGGTGACTTCGAGCGGCATCTGACCAGGCAGGGAATGGGTGGCGCAGCCGAAGCAGGGGTCGTAGGCACGGAAGGCCATTTCGACCATATTGAGCAGGCCGGCGTTGACGTTGCCCTTCTTGATCAGGCTACTGGCGGCCTTCTTTATGGACATGGTGATGGGGGCATAGTTATTGGTTGTACCAACGATCAGGTTAACCTTGGTGACCACACCGCGTTCGTCGGTCCAGTAGTGATGGGTAAGGGTGCCGCGCGGGGCTTCGACAATGCCCACACCCTCGGTGGGTTTTTCGGTCGGGATGGTATGGAAGTTCGGGCTGGTAATCTCCGGGTCAGTGGCAAGTTCGACCCAGTGTTCGGCCGCATAGAGCAACTCGACCAGGCGGGCCCAATGGATGGCCAGGCGCTGGTGCACCGGTTTGCCCTTAAGCGTGGCATAAAACTTTTCGTATTCGGCCTGGGCGAGTGGGGTGGCCATGCCATCCGAAGCATTCAAGCGCGAGAGCGGAGTGGCCATGTAGATGCCCGAGTCCGGGCCATCCACAAGACCTTTCCAGCCGACATTCTTCAGGTAAGGGAATTTCAGATAGGTCCAGGGTTCGACGTGTTCGGCGATGTTAGCGGCATAATCCTTGGGCTCGTACTTGACGTATTCCTTGCCGTCCGGGCTGACGACGCGCACTTTACCATCGTAGAAATTGACCTTGTTATTGGCATCCACCAAGCCCATGTAATAGGTCTGGTGCGTGTAAATATCGCCCAGGATCAGGTCGACATATTGGGGGTTGGCCAGAACGATATCGTTGAAGACTTTCAGGCTGAACTGGGCAAAATCGATGGCCCAGCGGCCCATTTTCTCGATCTCGTTGCGCTGTTCTTCGGTGATGCCCTTGGTCAGACCGCCGGGGATGGAGGTGCAGGGATGCACCTTGCGACCGCCGATCATCTCGACCACGGTGTGGCCGTACTTGCGCATTTGAATAACCTTGCCGCCGATTTCCAGACCGACCTTATGGATGACACCCAAAATGTTGCGTTCAGCAACCGGGGCATCGGGGCCCATGATGAAGTCCGGACCACCCAAGGCATAAAAGTGGGTGGTATGGTCGGTGCAGTAAAAGGCCATGTAGAGCAGTTCGCGCAGCTTTTTAGCAGTGGAGGGGATATCCACGTGATAGACCGCGTCGACGGCCTTGGCAGCTGCCATGTGGTGCGCCTCCGGGCAGACACCACAAATGCGGTTGGTCAGCAAGGGCATTTCTTCGACCGGGCGTCCCACGCAAAAGCGTTCAAACCCGCGCAATTCCGGGATCTGGAAGTAAGTATTGGCAACATCGCCTTCCTCATTCAGAAAGATCTCGATCTTGCCATGACCTTCCAGTCGGGTGATGGGGTCAATGGTGATTCGTTGCATGTTCGTCATCCTTTCTGCGCGGCTTTACTGGCACGCAGGAGCGAGCCTGCCAGGTTGAAGCGGTAGAACTGTCCGGCCGGGTCCACCAGACCGTCAAGAATCCGGTCGATTTCTTCGGGCTTATCGCTGTCAATGACAGACGCAAATGCCGAGATCAGGCGGGCACCGAAATCCACCACCCCTTCAGCAGGACCATAGCAGCCGATGCACTGGGCGCCAGCAGTTGGGCAGCGACCGTTGCAACCGCTACGGGTGGCCGGACCGTTGCAGGGGATGCCCTGTTCCAGCAGGCACAGGGTAGGATCAGCATGCATCAATTGGATGCGGCCGAATTCCTTGATGACCTTGACATTGCGGGTGCGCGGACATTCGTCACAGACGGTGGAGTTGCCGGCTCCGATGGTGGCACCCTTGGGGGGCAACTCGGCTTTTCCGTTCAGGGCAGCAATGACCAGGTCGACCACCGCGGCGATCTGATGCGATTCGGGCGGGCAACCGGGCATGTAGTAATCCACATCCACCACCTGGTCGAGAGTCTTCAGGATCGGGTTGAGGGTCGGAATGGTGATAATGCCTTCGGGCATGCTGTAACTGGTTTGCGGGCGAATATTATCCGGGTTGTCGGTGGTGATGGTTGAGAAAGCGGTGTCCAGTACGTCCTTAATGGAACTGAAATTAGCCAGCCCAGGGATGCAGCCTTCGCAGGCGCATGACCCGAACGAGACCATGATCTTGGATTTTCTACGCAATAGTTTGGCGATGTGTTCGTTCTCATCGTTGCGCATGCCGCCATTGAAGAGGCACAGGGTGATCTCGCCATCTTCCATCTTTTCAACATCGGCATACTTGGCGTCCATGGCGACCGGCCAGAAGACCACATCAAACGCCGCGTCCACATCCAAGATCTTCTCATGGATGTTCAGCACGGCGATCTCACAGCCACCGCAGGAGGCGGCCCAGTACATGGCGAATTTTGGTTTGCTCATGCGTGCACCTCCTCAGCCGGAACTTCAACGGGAAGCATCGGGGCGGCAGTTTTATTCCAGTTCAAAGGACCAAGAAGGCGTACTTCCTCGACGAATTTTGTGACTTCATTAGCGAAGATCTGACCTTCGGCGGCGCTGGCCCAGAGCAGTTTGGTACGTCCAGGTTCAATGCCCATTTGGGACAGGACGCGTTGCATCAAGTGGAAGCGGCGCATGGCCTTGTAGTTCTGTGTGGAATAGTGACAATCGCCCGGATGGCAGCCCGAGACAAGCACCGCATCTGCGCCGCCGGCGAAGGCCTTGAACACGAAGGTCGGGTCCAGGCGACCAGAGCACATGAGGCGGATCAGACGCACATTGGGGGCGTATTTCATGCGAGAAATACCGGCCATATCGGCAGCACGGTAAGAGCACCAGTTGCAGGTGAAGCCAATGATGACGGGTTCAAAGGGCTTGGTTTCAGGTGTATCAGTCATGGGAATTCTCCTGGCAAGCTTACGCCAAGGCCTCCTTCTTATCGAGATTCAATAGCAATAGACCATCGATCTGAGACAGGATCTGCTCGTTGGAGAAGCCGGTCCCGCTGATGGCACCGGCCGGGCAGGCTGCCACGCAGGTGCCGCAACCCTGGCAAAGCGCCGGATTGACTTCAGAGACCTTCTTGTCTTCATGGAAGAGAATGGCGTTGAATGGACAGAGGGTGTTGCAAATGCGGCAGCCGGAGCATTGCTCTTCGTTGATGGTGGCACGGACGGGCTCGAGGGCGATTTCCTTTTGCTGTATTTTACCCAGGATGCGGGCGGCGGCGGCAGCGCCCTGAACCACGCTGGCAGGGATATCCTTGGGGCCCTGTACACAACCGGCGATGTAAACACCTTCGGTCATGGTTGCCACCGGGTCCAGCTTGGGATGGCGCTCGATGAACCAGCCATCCGCCGAGCAGGAGATGCCAAAGGTCTTGGCGACGGCCTTCGAGTCAAAGCGGGGTTCGAGACCGGCGGAAAGTATGACCATATCCACCGGGATGCGCCGTTGTTTACCGACCAGGGTATCCTCCACCTGGACGATCAGTTTGCCCTCTTCACCGGGATTGCGGGCCGCATCGGTGACTTCAGCCACTTTGCCGCGCACGAACAGGGTGCCTTCCTCGATGATGCGCTGGTAGAACTCGTCGTACGCCTTGGCGGGGGTGCGGATGTCAATGTAGAAATTATAGACGGTCGCGCCGGTCTTCTCATGGACGAGGTGGGCAAACTTCAGGCTCTGCATGCAACAAATGGCCGAGCAATAGTTGTTGTAATTCTTGTCGCGCGAACCCACGCAGTGAATGATGCCGACGGACTTGGGCGTGGTCTTGCCATCCCGCAAAACGATATTACCTCCGGTCGGGCCGGCAGAGTTGCTCAGTCGCTCGAACTCCATATTGGTGAAGACATTCGCCAGCCGGCCATAGCCATAATTTGGGACGCGGCGGGCATCGAACAGGTCCCACCCGGTGGCCAGTATGATATTTCCGACTTCGACCGTAATGATCTCGTCTTTCTGGTTGAAGTCAATGGCGTTGGTGGGGCAAAATTTCTCACAGGCCTTGCAGGTGCCTTTGATATAGTAGGTGCAGTTGATATCATCAATCACGGGGTATTTTGGCACGGCTTGCGGGAAGGGGGTGTAGACGGCCTTGCGATAGCCTAGCCCGGCCTCGAACTTGTCATCGATGACTTTCTTAGGGCATTTTTCCCAACAAATGCCACAGCCGGTGCAATCCTCGGTCTTGATGTAGCGGGCACGCTTCTTAATGGTGACAGCGAAGTTGCCGACATACCCATCCACCTTCTGAACCTCGGAATAAGTGAGCAAGGTGATGTTTGGATGGTTACCGACGTCCACCATTTTAGGCGTCAGAATGCAGGCCGAGCAGTCCAGGGTGGGGAAGGTCTTATCGAACTGGGCCATGTGCCCGCCGATGGACGGTTCGCGTTCAACCAGGTAGACCGGGAACCCCGCTTCAGCGATTTCGAGGGCGGCCTGGATGCCCGCAATGCCGCCTCCGACAATCAAAGTGGCCGGGTGGATGGGGACATGCAGCGGTTCGAGAGGAACATGGTGGATGACACGCGCTACACCACCTGAGATGATGGCCTTGGCCTTCTCGGTCGCAGCGATTTTGTCCGTATGCACCCAGGAGTCTTGCTCGCGAATGGAGACCAGTTCACACAGGTATGGGTTCAATCCAGCGCCTTTGCAGGCGTTGCGGAAGGTTCTTTCGTGCAGGTGCGGGGAGCAGGCCGCTACCACGACCCGGGTCAGCTTCTGCTCCTTGATGTCCTTTTGGATCAATTCCTGGCCCAGGCTGGAGCACATGAACTTGTAATCGCGCGCAACGACGACACCTTCGTGAACCAGGTTATCGGAGGCCCACTTACTGACCTCTGCGACATTGACCACTCCGGCGATATTGGTACCGCAGTGGCAGACATACACGCCAACACGTTCCTGAGGTTTCTTTTCTACGGGGCTCATTCACTCGCCTCCTCGTTAGCAGTATTTTGTTGACCAACGCGAACACGCGGGGGTGGCATGGGCAGACCAGACGGTTTCTTCGCGACAGGCTTGGCTGGAGCCGGTTCGGGGGTCTGGATGCCGATGTGTTTCATGGCCACATGGGCGCTGACCAGTTCCGAGCCGAAGCCAAGATTTTCGGGTTTTTCGCCGAATGCAATACCCATCAGTTGCGTGAAGAACAGGATAGGCATATGGTAACTGGTGTGGAAATAGCCGTTCATCTGACCCTGGAAGGCATCCAGATTCATCTGGCACATCGGGCAAAGCGCCACCAGCGCATCAGCTTTGTACTGATCGGCGGCGGAAATCAACCGACGGATCAGTTCAAAGGCGGTGCCGGGTCCGATCTGGGTCATGTGACCACCACAACAGGCGGTTTTGAGAGGAAAGTCGATCACTTCCGCACCCAGGGCCTTCAGCAGGTCATCCAGCTCATAAGGATATTCCGTATCTGAGATGCGGGAGTTGTAATCGGGGCGAGGCACCATGCAGCCAATATAGGAGGCCACGCGCAGGCCGGTGAGCGGCTTGACGACTTTCTCTTTGATCTTGTCCAACCCGACCTCGTTGAACATTACATCCATCAAGTGACGGACGACCAGTTGCCCGGGGTCATAATGCAGGCCACCCGCAGCCAGGGCGGTATTGATCTTCCTGCCGAACGCCTTGTCTTCCTGCATGTAATGGTCGGCTTTGGATAAATTAAGGTAGCAGGCACTGCAAGCAGCCAGGATGGTTTTGGTGCCATTGGCCTGTTCCTGCGCCAGCGCCAGGTTGCGGGCGATCAGCGAATAGGCCGGCGTCAGGTCGAGGGAAAGGTACTCGGTTGCACCGCAACAGTTCCAATCTTCGATCTCTTTCAGGTTGATCCCAAGCGGTTTGCAGACGGCTTCCATGGAAGCCTCGTATGCCTTGGCGCTTGATTCCATCGAGCAGCCGGGGTAAAAAAGATAATCGCTCATTCTGCCTCCAATTCCTTGGCGCGTTCCAGGATTTTCTTGAGCTGGTCCATGCCTTTAATGCGCTTCGGAGGGAACGGAGACATCCCTTTTTTGGTCAGCATGCCAACTGCCATGGGAGTTATGCTGGGCAGGCGCGTAATGAAGTGCTTGACATTGTGGAAGCCTGCCAGACCAATTTCAAAACTACGCCCGTATGTTTCCACCAGACTGATAAAGGTCCTGGAAAAATCGGAGGCAGTGCCATTATTGCCGGTATGGGTTTCAAGCGACATGTTCTTAAGAGTGTACATAACATCGGTAATGTGGATCTCCTGCGGGCAACGGACCGTGCAATAATAGCAGGACACACACATCCAGGGGGTATTACTCTTCATTACATCTTCCCGCATGCCGGCGCGTAACATGGCAAAAATGGCGCGTGGCGTATGGTCCATTGCGCTGGATGACGGGCAGGACCCGCCGCAGGTACCGCACTGGATGCACATCTCCAGGTTCGGGTCGCCAGGAGTACGAAGGGCGACTTCCTGTAACAATGAGAGATCCTCGTGTTTGACGGGACCCACAGAGGGCCCTTGCGGTCGCTCAACAATTGCTTGTTCGGTCATAGCATCGCTCCACCTCGAGAGTTGGTTTACCCCGGCTCGCGAAGAAATTCCCGAGTCTGGGCCAATTTATCTCTTTAGTATGGTTTCTTCGGCTGATATATACCAGTGCGGGAAGTCCTCCGTTTGTGTGATTAAACTCACAACCAGTGTGGTCGGAGCCTACTATCTCATATTCAAGTATAATCAGCCCGTTTTTACCGGATATCGCTGGAATCTCCTGTTTTCTCTGGTAAGAGGCCATTGACAGTTTGATTATTACTTATAATGAAATATTAATAAGGAATATAGGAAATGAATTTTGCCATGTGGAAGAAAGCGCTGACCGTCATTCCAAACGTTACCAAAGAGGAATGGGATAAGCTGGATATCATATCGAAATGGTTGATTTCCACGCGGGCGGCCGTATTATTGATGACCTTGCTATCGGCGATCCTGGCTGGACTTTTTGCCTGGCATGACGGCTATAAAGTCAATCTCCTTTCCTGGTTCATCCTGGCGCTCGGGTTGGTTCTTGCGCACGCTTCCAATAACATTTTCAACGACTACACCGATTACACACGCGGCGTCGATAAGGATAATTATTATCGGACGATGTACGGACCGCAACCAGTGGCGGATGGGTTGATGACCAGACGCCAGCATCTGACCTATTTTGGGGTGACGGCTTTCCTGGCTTTGTTATGCGGTCTGTACCTGATATTAATCAACAGGAATGACCTCACCATCTGGATTTTACTTGGGCTAGGGGCGTTCTTTGTGCTGTTCTACACCTGGCCAATGAAATACATTGCGATGGGGGAAATTTCCGTCTTGATCGTGTGGGGCCCTTTGATGATCGGCGGCGGGTACTATGTGCTGACGCATGTGTGGAACTGGAACGTGGTCTGGGCCAGCCTGCCATATGTGCTGGGGGTGACGACGGTCATTTTCGGCAAGCATATTGACAAGGTCCTGGTTGACAAAGCCAAGAAGATCTTTACTCTACCGGTGCTTATCGGTGAAAAAGTGGCACGTTACATCCTCATGGCAATGATGATTCTGCCTTATATCCTGGTGTTGTATTTAATCCTGACCAGTTACTTCACACCTGTGATGGTTTTGGTCGCCCTGGCTGTCCCAACCTTTATAAAGCTCTACCCACAGTTCCTCAAACCCAAGCCTGAGACACGTCCTGAAGATTTCCCGGACGGTCAGGGCGGATGGCCGCTCTATTTTGCTCCACAAGCTTTCATTAATAACCGGGCGTTTGGCATGTGGTTCATGGTTGGATTGATCCTGGATGTGATCCTGCGGCTGGTTTTTCCGCTTTTTCGGATCTGAGGACGGTAATGGGATTCATAGGAGGATGGCCTGAAACGGGCCTGTAAATAGCCCAGCCGAAACGCAGAGGCTTGAAAGGGAAGCGGTATAATCACCGCAGCCTTCCATAAAATTGGAGTTATCCGATGCGACCCGATTGGGATTCATACTTCATGAAGATCGCCTACGCGGTTTCCGAGCGCAGCACCTGTGACCGGGCTTTTGTGGGCTGCGTGCTGGTATTCGAAAAACGCATCCTGACAACCGGATTCAATGGTTCCCCGACCGGACAGCCGCATTGTGACGAAGAGGGGCATTTGATGGTGGACGGACACTGCATCCGCACCATTCATGCGGAGACGAATGCCATCATCCAGGCGGCCTTGCATGGTGTTTCGACGAAAGGTGCCACCTGTTACGTGACGCACCTGCCCTGCCTAAATTGCACCAAGGCTTTAATCAATGCCGGCATCGTCCGCCTGGTCTATAGCATCGCCTATCGCACCGACGAGAACGCCATGAATTTCCTGAAGGCGGCAAATATTGAGATCTGCCAGAATGCCTTCGATATCAAAGCGTCAGCAGGCGCTGATTAAGACAGCTTACTTCAAAATTAACTGCTTTTGCCCGGCACTTAATAACTCCGCACCTGCTTCAGTGACCAGCACGTCCTCTTCCAGACCCACATAACCATATCCGGGAACCGCAACCCCTGGTTCGACGGTATAAACCTGGCCTGCCTCGAGTTTCTTATCCGGCAGGTCGCCGTATTTTTCCCAGTGCGGGCCGAGCATACCGCCGCCGTCGTGGGCGGCGCGGCCCAAGCCATGGCCGGTGGCATACATGTATTCAGGATAGCCAGCATGGGTCACAGCTCTCCGTGCGATATAGTCGACCTCGGACCCGAGCATGCCAGGCCGCATGGCAGCGACAGCAGATTGGATGGCAAAGACCACCGTCTGGAAAGCATGCTGAACCGGATCGGGGGCTTTCGTTTCACCCGGTTTGAGCAGGTAGAGCATGCGCTGAATGTCGGAACAGTAATCTTCCTGTTTCACGCCGAAATCGAAATGTACCAGGTGACCGCGCTCCAGGATAATCCCGGTGGGACCGGCATGGCCCACCTGGGAATCCGGCCCGGAGTTTACGGCGGGACAGTCTTCGTAATCCCAGGCTTCGGTCACACCCAGATCGAGAATCCGGGCGTGCATGAACTGGCTGACCTGTTTTTCGGTCAAGCCGGGCTGAAGATAGTCGAATGTCTGGCGGTAAATTTCCTCGGTTGTTTCAACCGCTTTGCGGATGCGTCCGATTTCTGAAGGGGTTTTTCGTCCACGCAAAGCCGCAATAATGCTTTCAGCCGAAATCAAGCGCTCGCTGAAAGGTGTTGGTGCCAGGTAGTCTTTCAATTGCAGGTACATGCCATGGGTCAGACCGTCTGCGGTTGGATCATTGGCAGAAATGTTCACGGCAATCTGATCAGGATTTAGCCTTTTCAGGATGCGCACGAGCTCAGGCTGGATGGATTTGTCGTAGCCGACCACTTCCTGATATGCCCCAGTCCGGCGGGCAGTCTCCGCTTCCAGGTTACCAAGAATGGCGATGGTTTCGCCGGAACGGGTGATGATCAGTGCCGAAGGCCAGGTAAGAGTCGCCCCGTAAATCAACGGCAAGACCGGGTCAAGCACGGCACTGGTTTCACGAACGAAGGTCATCCAAAGATCAATGTTTTTTTCTTCAAGGATGGATAAAGCCTGAGTGACTTTTTCCTGAAAAAGCGTATTCATGGAATCCTAACAGATGTCTTAGAACTTTTAATTAATCCGTCGACTAAGCCAGACAGCCTAAGGAAATTAAGCGGATATAGAGGAACAGGATTTGGAAGCACCCGTAAACCAAAGCGCCTGGATTGGAATAATCCATGCCTACACGGCCGGAGGCCAGGGGATATCTACCGGAGACGTATACCCGTGCTTCTCGACCGTGTAGAGCTTGCCACCGGAAGGCTGGGAGCAACCTGCCTGGTCGGTGAAGGTATACGAAGTATGGTACTGGTCAGGCAAATCCTGCCAACCAATCGGCATCCAGACGTAATTTTTATTCTGGCAGACAAACACATCCATAAAATAGCCGCGATCATCATCCTGTGTCATCCAAACCGCATCCCATTCAACCGTGACTTGATCGCCTTTGCGCGAGGCGCGGACATTTTTCGGTGGGCCATAGAGTGCGTTTGTAATCCACAGGCGGACAGGTTGTACTGTGACGGTTTTAACGTCGCCCACCACATCAACCACGTAAGGGGAGACCCAACAAAAATCACTTAGACGATCGAATTTAACATACAGCCAGCTGCCGATGGGCGCGCGGCCTCCAACGAAGCCGGTATCACCCTGCTTCAGATCAAACTTCCATAAGTATGCCTTAGCCGGTCCGAACAGGCAGGCAGCCAAGGCTACATTTACCGTGACTTTTGGAAAATCGAAGGTGGGAGTAAGTGTAATAGAGGGCGTGGGGGTGATGGTTGGGGTAAGTGTTTGCGTCGGAGTAGGAGTATCCGTGGGGGTGTAGGTCACCGTGAAGGTAGCGGTTGGGCTGGGCGTTTGGGTCCAAACGGCTGCCGTGGCAGTTTGAATTGTGGCAGTCTGACTGGCAAGAGCTTCTGGAGAGAGGTCGCAAGCAGAAAGAAATATGAAGACAAGCAACAACAGAAAGAATTTGCGGGGCATGGTTCCTGGGAGTTAGGTACCGCGGTGATTTGAATTAATACATAATGGTAAATGTATTGAGGCCGTGTTCCTGCATGATTATACGGCGAATTTGCCAATCTCCAGTTGACTCAAGGCACCTTGCAAATCTGTAGATTTCAAGATGATTGCAACCCCCCGAACCCCTGAACCGATAGAAATTTCAGCAGGCATAAAGACGGACTCGTCTGCCAGGATGCGCATCGGATGAGGCAATCCCAGGGGTGTGACGGCTCCGCGCACAAATCCGCTGGCTGCCAGCACTTCCGCCTTGCTGGCCATGGATAGGCGCGAAGTGCCCAGGAATGCACGCAGGTACTTCCATGAAATCTGCCCAGGTCCGGCCATCAGTACCATGATGAATTGTCCCTCGGCGAGCCGGAAGAGAATACTGCGGACGATTTGCGCTGGAGATTGTCCGCGTTGGCGGGCGGCTTCTTCGAACGATTCGGGGGGTTGGATATGCTCAAAGAACCGGTAGGGGATTCCAAGCTGGTCAAGCGCCCGGGCAGCAGGGTTGGAATTTGGCATAGATGACCTCGAATAACCTTCATAATACTATAAAACTTTGCCGGTGCAGCGCTTATAAGAGTATTCTTAGAGCCAATGACGAATCCGTTGACACCAAAATGCCATCATGATACATTAAAAAAATAAAAGAGGTTTTCAACCGCTTTAGAAGGTAAATTATGAAAGAGACGCCGATATTCTATAAGTTAACCGGGATCGCTTTTGCCGCGACCTTCATTCTTACATCCTGCAATCTAGCCGCAACCACGGCAGCACCTGTGGTTGTGACAGCCACACAGGCACCCGGGTCGAGTCCAGTTGCTCCCACAGTAACCATGCCATCCGCTCCAATTGCAACGGCAATGCCCGTACCAACAGCTACGGCCACTGCCGCTCCGACAGCCACATCTGCTCCAACCGCTACCAGCCAGCTAACCGCTCAAATGGCTCCCTCAATAAATGCCAATTGCCGGAAAGGCCCGGGTACAGGATACTATGTAATTACCTATTTGCAGCAAGGGAATGTATACAATGTGATCGGCCGGAACAGCCTGAACACCTGGTGGCTGGTCCAGGCGCCGGGGAACGTGACCTGCTGGATAGGTGACCCGGGCGCCACCCAGATGGGACCAGTGGATCAAGCCACCATCGCCCTGGTCCAGCCTCTGCCGGCGACCCCGGCTACATTTGTGGACAGTTACACATGTATTACCACGTTGCACAACCTGTCAGTTGTGTTCAACTGGTCGGCGGTAACAAATGTAACGGGTTACCGGATCATCCGTAACGGTACCCAGATAACTGATGCTCCGCCGACTGCAACGGCCTTTAGCGATTCGAATGCACCGAGGGGAGTGAGCCTGGTGTATGCATTGGAGGCCCACAATGATTATGGTGCGGCTGCCCAAATTACGGTGTCTGTCCCGTCCTGCGATTAGCCAACTCGATTGAAAAATCCCTCCCTGCCGGAGGGATTTTTTTATGGAAGGCCATGGGTTTTCCGTTTTCCCTGTTGATTCAGAAGAGCCCTTGATTTCTAACATTAATTTGATAATTATTGGATATAATTAGTCTGATATTTTAATAAATTAGCAGGACCTTTTTATAGCCAGGAGTGGTTGAGGGTTGGTTGGACGGCATAAACGCCCGCCCAGCCCTTCGGCTCCCCATTTATTCAAGATTTGAATACCAACCGATAAGGGAGTTAGAATGGACAAGCAAACTTATCTCGATTTATATTATCAGATGGTGCTGATCCGGCGCCTGGAAGAACGCGGTGCTGAACTTTACCAGGCCGGGAAAATCGGCGGATTCATGCACTTGTATATCGGACAGGAAGCGGTAAGCACCGGGTTGATCGCGGCACGGCAGCCGCAGGACCGGGTCATTACCGCCTACCGGGACCATGGGGTGGCAATCAACTGTGGTATTTCGGTCAACCAGGTGATGGCAGAACTGCTTGGTAAGGCCACCGGCATATCGAAGGGTCGAGGCGGTTCCATGCACATGGCGGATGTGACGAAAAATTTTTGGGGCGGCCATGCCATTGTAGGCGCGCACCTGCCAGTGGCGTCAGGGTTAGCGCTGGGCGACAAATATGCCGGACGGGATGGGGTAACAATTTGCATGTTCGGCGAAGGAGCCACCAATATTGGCTTCTTTCACGAAGCATTGAACCTGTCAAAGGTCTGGACCTTGCCTGTTTTATGGGTCTGCGAAAATAACCGCTACGGGATGGGTACGGATGTGGCGCGGGCTTCGGCGGTTTCCGAGATCCAGCAGAAAGCCGAAGGGTATGGCATGGCGCATGCACGCGTGAATGGGATGGATGTAATGGCGGTTTATAAGGCGGCCAAAAAGGCCATCGAGGCAGTCCGCAATGGATCCGGGCCACGCATGTTGGAAATCATGACATACAGGTTCCGCGGCCATTCGATGGGCGACCCGGAACGCTACCGCAAGCAGGAAGAAGTCAAAAAATGGCAAGAGCATGACCCGATCGGCTTTTTTTGTGATTTTCTGACCGAGAACAACCATGCTACCCTGGAAGAAATTAATGAAATCGATGAGCGTGCCAATGCGGACGTTCAAAAAGCGGTCGAATTTGCCGAAGCCAGCCCGGAACCGGGAATGGAGACACTCTTTGACGATATCTATGCGGAGGAGGTGTAATAATGGCCCGTATTACCATGCGCGAAGCCATTTCCCAGGCCATGTGGGAGGAAATGGAGCGCGATCCGAATGTCTTTATCCTGGGCGAGGAAGTGGGTGTTTGGGGCGGGTCCTATGCGGTCACCAAAGGTTTTTATGATCACTTTGGCGGCGAGCGCGTACGCGATACCCCCATTGCAGAGGCAGCCATTATCGGCGCGGCGATTGGGTCAGCCATGACCGGACTGCGTCCGATCGCAGAATTGATGACCATTAACTTTGCCTTCGCAGCCATGGATCACATTGTCAATGAGGCCGCCAAGTTTCATTATATGTTCGGAGGGCAGTTTGTCCTGCCGATGGTCATCCGGGCGGTGACTGGCGGCGGTCGCCAATTGGGCGCCACACATTCGCAGACACCGGATGCCATCTTTGCCCATTTCCCCGGGCTGAAGGTCGTTTCCCCCGGGACCCCGGAGGATGCCAAGGGTCTTTTAAAAGCCGCCATCCGCTCGAATGACCCGGTGTTGTTCCTGGAGCATGCCACCCTTTACCAAATGCGCGGAGAAGTACCGGAAGGCGATTATGTTGTTACAATCGGTAAATCCAAAGTCCAGCGCCCCGGCAAGGATGTCACGATTGTCACGTATTCCAAAGGGCTGGAGATTTCCATGAAAGCCGCGGAAGAGTTGGCAAAAGACGGCGTGGAAGCTGAAATCGTGGATTTGCGCTCTCTGCGCCCGCTCGATATGGACGCAGTAATCGAGTCATTCAAGAAGACCAACCGGGCGGTGGTGGTGGAGGAAGGCTGGAAATCGTTCGGAGTCGGCGCAGAAGTCTCCGCCCGCATTTATGAGCAGGCCTTCGATTATGTGGATGCCCCGGTGCGGCGCGTGGCCCAGAAGGAAGTGCCATTACCATATAACCGGACGCTCGAGCAATCTGCCCTGCCTCAGGTGGAGGATGTAATAGCAGCGGTCAAGGAGGTGCTGTAATGGCTGATACCATCAATATGCCCAAACTGGGCTTTGACATGGCCGAGGGCATACTCGTCCGTTGGGTGAAGAAGGTCGGTGAGAACATCAGCAAGGGAGATGTGCTGGCCGAGATTGAAACCGACAAGGCCACCGTGGAAGTGGAGTCGTCGGCCAGCGGCGTGCTGCGTAAATTGCTGGTGGATGAAGGGGCGGTGGTGCCGGTCAGTTCGCCGATCGCGATTGTGGGAACGGCGGAAGAAGCGATTCAGGAACCTGGTAACAAGGTATCAGGCAATAAGGAAGAAAGTAAGGCTAGCGAAAGGGTGGTAGGGGACAATAGACATGGGGCTTCTGTCAGCGAGCTCCCATCAGCTGCCGGGGTACAGCAACCTGCAATCCGCAATCCGCAATCCGCGATCCTCAAGGCTTCGCCACTGGCGAAGAAAATCGCCCGGGAACGCAACCTGGATTTGAGCCACATCCAGGGCACCGGCCCAGGCGGACGGATTGTGAGAAGGGATATTGAAGGCGGAATGCTAGGCCAGCCGGAAACTGCCAGCGGGCAGGCACAGGAATCTTTTTCCCATCCGCCATCTGGAGTGGATGAAACAATCAATCTGAGCAAATTACGGCAGGCGATCGCCCGGCGCATGGCCGAATCCAAAGCCAGTATCCCGCATTTCTATGTGAGCCATGAATATAAAATGGATGCACTGATGGAGATGCGGTCGCAGTACAACCAGATCGTAGTGGAGAACGAAAAACTCTCGGTCAATGATTTCATCGTCAAGGCAGTGGGGCTGACGTTACGACAATTCCCCAACCTGAATGCTTCCCTGAATGGCAATTCCGTCCTGCGGCACGGGCAGGCCAATATCGGGATTGCGGTTTCAGTGGAAGGCGGCCTGCTGACGATCGTCTGCCGGGAGGCGGACCAGAAGCCGCTACGCCAGATTTCCGCCGAAGTCAAAGCAATGGCGGCACGCGTACGTGAAGGCGTGGTCAAGCCGGCGGATATCGAAGGCTCGACCTTCTCCATCTCCAACATGGGTATGTTTGATGTAGAGAACTTTTCAGCCATCATCAACCCGCCCGAAGCGGCGATACTGGCAGTTGGCTCGGCGCGTCAAGTGCCGGTGGTGGAGGGAGGAGCGCTCAAAATCGGCTGGCGGATGAAAGCCACCATTTCGGTCGACCACCGCGTCAGCGATGGGGTGGAGGCAGCCAAGTTCATGCAGGCGTTGGCGGCATGCCTGGAAGAGCCGCTGCGGCTGATAATATAATAAGAAGAGAGGCTGTCCGAAAAGTCCCGGGCAGCCTTTTCTTTTTTAAGGAAACGTGATTCAATAGGGGTATGAAACGAAAACCTGCTGCCCCCGTCTTCAAGCCTTACGTAATGAACCAGGTG
>JBEKCT010000057.1:0-18294 GCA_050014715.1 Anaerolineales bacterium
CTGCTCGAAATGGGACACACGGTGAGCGGGTCGGATCGCGTCGAATCGTCGTTCACACGCGATCTGCAATCTGCGGGTGCGACCATCCACATCGGCCACAACGCCAAGAACGTTGTTGGCGCTGACCTGGTGGTACGATCCTCGGCCATCCCGGACGACAATCCCGAAGTTGTGGCGGCGAAGGCAGCCCGAATCCCGGTGGCCAAGCGGGTTGATTTCCTCGGCAGCCTTATGGACGGCAAGACCGGCATTACCATCGCTGGCACGCACGGCAAGACCACCACCACAGCCATGCTTGCCTGGCTGTTGTCTGCCATGAACCAGGATCCAACTTTTATTGTCGGCGGTGTATTGGCAAACCTGGGCGTTAATGCCCGGGCTGGAAAGGGCAAAGATTTCATCATAGAGGCGGATGAGTATGACCGCATGTTCCTGGGTTTGAAACCCACCTTCGAAGTGGTAACCAACATCGAACATGATCACCCGGATTGCTACCCCACCTTGGCAGATCTCCAGGACGCCTTCATGGAATTTGTACAACATCTCCCCCTCAATGGGGTATTGGTGGCCTGCGCTGAAGATCCCGGTGCATATGCCTTACTTAAAAAAGCGGAAAAGATGGGCAAAACCGTCCTGGCTTATGGGCTGAAGCAACCCACCCTGGAAGCGAGTAAGGATGCCAATAATGAACGCAGGCTGGATTCTTATACCAGCACCCTTTCAGCCAACGGAAAAGGCGGGTTCACCTTCAGCGCCAGCGTGCTCGGCAAGCCGGCCGTCGTAGAATTGCAGGTTCCAGGCAAGCACAATGTTCTTAATGCGCTGGCCGCATTGACCGTAACCAGCTTGCTTGAACTGCCATTGGATGAAGCTGCCCGGGCCCTGGGCCAGTTCAGCGGTACCGGCCGCCGGTTCGAAGTGCGCGGCGAAGCCAACGGGATTATTGTCATCGATGACTACGCGCATCACCCGACCGAAATCCAGGCCACGCTGGCGGCTGCACGCTCCCGCTATCCGCGTAGCCCACTCTGGGTGGTATGGCAGCCACATACCTACTCACGCACCCAGCTGCTCCTGGAAGATTTTGCCAATTCATTCGGTAGTGCGGACGAAGTCATCGTGACTGAAATCTACCCGGCCCGCGAACCAAAACAAGATTTTTCATCGAAGAAGGTCGTGGAGGCCATGCCCCGCCCGGCCCACTTCATCGCCGGTCTGCCGAAAGTAAGCAATTATCTGATCAATCATCTTCACCCCGGTGATGTTCTGCTGGTTCTCTCCGCCGGGGATGCTGACCAGGTCAGTACGGATGTGCTGGCCCATTTTAAGGAGATTCGCCATGGATAATAAAAAACACGTATCCGGTTCTGAAGCAACGACTCCGCAGGCTCCGCGATCGGTGATTGGGGATGATCCCCACCCCGATCATACTAAATGGAATAAATACAATCAGCTGATGCAAAAGTCTGACCGCGAAATTGAAAGCACGGTCAAACGCATCATCGCCCTTCTCGAACAGGATTAATTGCCAGCTCTTATCAACACTTGGACAAATGATACCCATGAACCCGGCCAGTCTGTCTGAACTGCGCGCTACCTTCGGTGACAATATCCAGGAGAATGTTTCTCTCTCCGGTTACACCGCCGCGCGCATCGGCGGCCCGGCCGATGCGTTGATCGTCGTCCGGAAAGCGGACGAACTGGTTCAGGCTGCCGAGAAGTTGTGGAAGATGGATCTGCCTTTCACCCTCCTGGGTGGCGGTTCGAACGTGCTGGTCAGTGACCGGGGTGTGCGCGGCGTGGTTATCCTCAACCGGGCCCGGCTGTTGAAATTCAACGCGAAGGCTGATCTTCCCACCGTCCACGCTGAAACCGGCGTGACGCCCAATGATATCGCCCAGCGGGCAGCCCGCCTCGGACTGACCGGTTTTGAATGGGCAGCCTCCATCCCTGGAAGCCTGGGCGGAGCAATCTATGGCAACGCCGGAGCCTTTGGCGGAGAAATGGCCGTGAATCTGATTTCAGTGGAATTGGTTCACCGCCAAAATGGACGCCAGACCTGGCCGGTAAGCAAGCTGGAATTTGGTTATCGTACCAGTCTGCTGAAGCGCACACACCCGCCTGTTCTGCTCCTGTCGGCGGAACTGGCACTGAAGCATGGCAACCAGGCGGACATTCAAAGCAAAATGGAAGAATTTTCCAACCAGCGGCGGACCTCCCAGCCACCCGGTGCGAGCATGGGCTCCATGTTCAAAAACCCGCCGGGAGACAAAGCCGGGCGTTTGCTCGAGGCAGCCGGCATGAAGGGCAAGAGCATCGGCCATGCTACCATCAGCACCCAGCATGCCAATTTCTTCATCAATCATGGACTGACCCGTGCTGAGGACATGCGTGCGCTGATCGAAATGGCACAGAAAGCCGTTCTGGACCAATTTGGTATCAGGCTTGAATTGGAAGTGGAATTGATTGGCGAGTGGTAAGAAAATAGATATACAGAATGATAAGGCGAGAATGGTAAATGACAAATCTTAAGGCCGACACAAACCGCAAGTTGAAGATCGCCGTCCTGTTTGGCGGACGATCCGGTGAGCATGAAGTCTCACTGGATTCGGCGCGGTCGGTCCTCGGCGTGCTTGATCTTCGGAAATATGAGATCTTCCAGGTCGGCATTACCCATGCAGGTGACTGGCTTACCGGACCGGATGCCCGCCTGGCGCTGGAAAAAGGTGATATCAGCAGGTTGACTCCTTGCACCATTCTGCCGGACCCATCCAAAGCCGGTCTTTACACCTTACCCATTGCAGGTCCGGCCATGTCTGCCGGGCTCGAGAAGCTTACCGACCTGGATGTGGTCTTCCCGGTTCTGCATGGCACTTATGGAGAGGATGGCACCCTGCAAGGACTGCTCGAAATGGCTGACCTGGCGTACGTCGGTGCGGGTGTGACCGGCTCTTCCGTCGGCATGGACAAAGGTGTCTTCAAAGATGTAATGCGCGCCATTGGCATCCCGACGGTTGAATCCATAATCGTTCTGCGCAGCGAAATCGAAAAGGATATCGAGGCGGTCATCCGGAAGGCCGAGCAAGTGTCCGCCTATCCACTGTTTATCAAGCCCGCCAACCTGGGCTCCTCGGTCGGCATTACCAAATGCAACCGCCGGGCCGATCTGGGTGAAGCCCTGCTGGAAGCCGCCGCCTATGACCGGCGTGTGCTGGTGGAACGCGGCGTGAATGCCCATGAAATAGAAGTTTCCGTGCTCGGCAATGACGACCCGCAGGCTTCTGTGCCCGGCGAAGTCCTGCCCAGCCGCGAGTTTTATTCCTATGAATCAAAGTATGTGGATGGCACGTCCGGCCTGCTCATCCCGGCTCCCCTGCCGGACGAGACAGCCGGAAAGATCTGCCGGATGGCAGTCAATGCCTACCAGGCCATTGACTGCGCCGGTATGGCCCGGGTGGATTTCTTCCTTGAGAAAAACACCGGCGAGATCTATTTGAATGAGCTCAACACCATCCCCGGCTTCACCAGCATCAGCATGTACCCGAAACTTTGGGAAGCCAGCGGATTATCCTACGCCGGGCTGGTCGACCGCCTGATTGAACTGGCTTTGGAGCGCAAAGCCGATCGTAATCGAACCGAACGCCGCTTCCGGAGAACATCATGACCGCATTAGAGATACCCAAAAAACGGGCGCCCGAAAAATCCCGCGCCGAGACCGTCCGCCAACGCCGCTCATCGCAAACGCGTGTAAAGCCTGAATCCAATATGGCGAAACAAGTCACCCGCCAGACCTATCGGACCGCCTCCATTTTTCTGCCGGGGGAACCACAGGCATCTTCCGCCACACGCCGCCCGCCGGTTACTTCATCCAAGGGCAGGCAGGCACCGGTCAGCGGATTGCGGTTGCATACTGCGCAGACCAGGACCTCCGGCCGGATGGGTACATTTAAAACTGCGAAACATGCCTCCCACCAAAACGGCTATGATTTTGCCTTTAGCCTGGGCCGCACCGCCGTGCACGCTCCTGCATTCTATCTGCCTCAATTGGGCCCGCGCTGGATCTCGGCTGGTTTGACCCTGCTGCTGAGTCTGGTGCTGTTCAGCATGGGTACCGCCAATACTTTCACCATTTCGGGAGTCGAATTGACCGGCAACCAGCGCCTGAGTGCAGCCGATGTCAGTTCCGCCCTGGGACTGCTGGGGCAACCCATCTTCAAGGCCATCCCGTCGCAGATCGAAACTAACTTGCGCACGGCCTTTCCAGACCTGGCCAGCGTCAGCGTGCAGGTGGGTTTCCCAAATCGCATATATGTTAATGTGGTGGAACGAACACCTCTGCTGGTCTGGTCCCAGGGCGGCAATATCACCTGGATCGATTCAAACGGCGTGTCCTTTACGCCGCGTGGCAGCGTTCCCGGCCTGATCCCGGTCGCCGCTACCGGGAATCCACCCAAACTGCTGGCAGATCCCAAAGTCTCCGTGTACGACCAACCCTATATCGATCCGGCCATGGTTCAGGCCATTGTGGCGCTGCATCCGCAGGTTCCCGCCGGAAGCCCGATGGTATACGACCCCACGTACGGCATGGGCTGGCAGGATCCACACGGTTGGTCGGTCTATTTCGGCCAGACCACGCAGGATATTGCAGTGAAGGAAAAAGTGTATCAGTCCATCGTGGACACAATCACCAAACAGGGCATCCAACCCACACTGATCAGTGTGGAATACCTGGATGCACCATTCTATAAGTGACGAAAACCTATGGACGAGATTGTTGTTGGAATTGATGTAGGCACGACCAAAGTCTGCACCCTGGTGGGAAGGGTGGAAGAACAGACCATCCGCATCCTGGGCTCAGGCATAGAACCTTCGGAAGGCATCAAGAAGGGCGTAATCGTGGACCTGGCTGCAGCTGCACAGGCCATCACCCGGTCGGTGGAAAAAGCCGAACAGGTATCGGGTGTGGAGATCACCGGTGCGCTGGTCAGCCTGGCCGGTGCGCATGTCTCATCCATCAACAGCCGCGGCGTGGCGGGTGTTTCAGGCGAGATGATTGACGAGAATGACGTGATTCGCGCCCTGGATGCAGCCCAGGCGGTTGCCATTCCACATAACCGGGAGATCATCCATATCATCCAAAGGGGTTTCACAGTCGACGGCCAGGACGGCATTTCGATGCCGATTGGAATGCACGGCTATCGACTGGAAGTGGAAGCGCATATCATCACTGCCGCCCAGGGCACGGTCGAGAACCTGCGCCAGTGCGTCGGCGCGGCCGGCGTGGAAGTGCTGCAGTTCGTGCTTAATCCGCTGGCCTCCGGCGACGTGGTATTGACCGACGGTGAACGCAACATGGGCGTTGCCGTATGCGATATCGGCGGCGGGACCACCGACCTGGCCATCTACGTGGATGGGCATGTCTGGCATACCATGGTGCTGGCGGTGGCCGGAAACCATATCACCAACGATATTGCCACCGGCCTGCGCCTACCACTGGCCCAGGCCGAGGAGATCAAGATCAAGCACGGCTACGCCTTGAAATCCGGCATCGGTGCGGAAGAATTAATAACTGTCAAAGCTTATGGCGAAGATGCCCCGGTCCAGATCAGCCGGCAGGATCTGGCACACATCATTGAAGCCAGAGTGGAGGAGATATTTGCACTCATCCTGCAAGAAATCAAGCGTTCCGGTTACGACGGGCTGCTGCCAGCCGGCATGGTACTCACCGGAGGCACCAGCGCACTGCCAGGCATCCGGCAACTGGCCAGCCAGGTCCTGGGCGTGCCCGTCCGGACAGCCGGGCCGGAGAAACTGGTGGGTCTGGTGGATCATTTGAAAAGCCCCGCCTACTCCACCGGTTTCGGCCTGCTGCATTGGGCTGCTGCGCTCAACGAAGAAGACCTGTTGCCAAGCCGTACCGCCGGACGACACCTATTAAAGAAAGAGATTCCGATGGACCTTGGTCCCGTCAAGGACTGGCTCAAGCGGTTACTCCCGTAACTTAAAAAATTGGTTAATCGTACATCCTGAAACATCGAACCATTTTTATCAGCTTTAAGGAGGCTAAGCATGGACACAAAGAGTACGCAATCAGAAGCATTTGCCCGTATCAAGGTAGTTGGCGTGGGCGGAGGTGGCTGTAACGCGGTCAACCGGATGATCGAGGAAGGCATCCAGGGCGTGGAATTCGTCGCCATCAATACGGATGCCCAGGCGTTGATGTTATCCAAGGCCACCACCCGGGTGCGCATCGGCAATAAGCTGGCGCGCGGACTGGGGGCGGGCGGCGACCCGGAAGTCGGCCGCAAGTCGGCCGAAGAATCCTCCGATGACCTGTATAACGTGCTGAAAGGCGCGGACATGGTCTTCGTCACTGCTGGCCTGGGCGGCGGAACCGGCACCGGTGCTGCTCCGATCGTGGCCCAGATCGCCAAAGAGAACGGCGCCCTGACCATTGGCGTGGTCACCCGCCCGTTCACCTTCGAGGGCAACAAGCGCATGCAATCCTGCGAGGCGGGCATGGCCAACCTCAAGGACCATGCCGATACCCTGATCGTCATCCCCAATGACCGCCTGCTGCAGATCATGGACAAACGCGCCAGCCTGAACGACTCATTCAAGATCGCTGACGAAGTCCTACGCCAGGGCATCCAGGGCATTTCCGAACTCATCACCGTGCCCGGACTGATCAACCTGGACTTCGCAGACGTGCGCGCCATCATGAGCGAAGGCGGCGCTGCGTTAATGGCGGTCGGCAAGGCCTCCGGCGAGGACCGCGCCCGCATTGCCGCCGAACAGGCCATCTCAAGCCAATTGCTTGACATTACCATCGACGGAGCCCGGGGCGTGCTGTTCAATGTCACGGGCGGGCCGAGTTTGACCCTTTTCGAGGTCAACCAGGCTGCCGCGTTGATCCGCGAGACCGCTCATCCGGACGTGAATATGATCTTTGGCGCTGTGATCGATCCCACCATGAATGATGAGATCCATGTCACGGTCATTGCCACCGGTTTCGAACGTTCCGGTATGCCGCGCCGCATCACGCCGCGCCCTATCACCCGGACCATTGACGGAAAGCTGCTCAACAACCCGCTGGAATCCGTCAACGTGTCCTCTCAGCCGAATAATCAGCCGGCCGAGTTCAGGCCGCAAACCTTTCGCACCGAAGATCTTGACATCCCGACCTTCCTGCGCAACCGCAAGTAGACTTTACTGGTATTAATCCCATGCCCGGCTTCATTTGAAGCCGGGCGGGTTTGCACTGCCTTCACCTCCTGATAAGACCGATTCTGGCTTCCGAAGTCTTTTTGACTTCGGAAGCCTTTTAATTCCTGGATAGTTTCAGCAGGAATAAGGAATTTCAAAAGTATGCGTGAATTACCGTTCTTTTTAAGGGGGTCACCTGACCTGCCACAATCGGGGGCGGATGACACTGGAAATAAGAGAGAAAAGGTCGTAAATTATATGGGTAATTGATATATAACCTATTAAAAATCTTTTTCCAAAGGAGATAATAATGATGAAAAACGCTGTCACAACTAGCAAGGGCGAAGCCCTTCATACCCCTGCCTTCCTGAAGAAGATCTTCAACCACCCACTGGCCGGCCTGATCTGGCTGCCCATCCGGGTCTGGATCGGCTGGCAGTGGTTGGAAGCCGGCCTGGAAAAGTTCAAGAATCCCGCCTGGATGCAAACCGGCCTCGGCCTGAAAGGCTTCTGGATGGGCGCAGTGGCCATCCCCGCCAAGGGCACGGCACCCATTCATTATGCCTGGTATCGTGCCTTCCTTCAAATGTTGCTGAACGCGCAAGCCTACACCTGGTTCGCCAAATTGATCACCATTGGTGAAATTCTGGTCGGTGTTGCGCTCATCCTGGGTGTTTTCACCTGGTTCTCAGCCTTGATGGGCGGCCTGATGAATTGGAATTACATCATGGCCGGCTCCGCCAGCGTCAACCCGATGTTCTTGATCCTCTCGGTGTTCCTGGTGCTGGCTTGGAAAGTTGCGGGTTACTTTGGCGCAGACTATTTCCTGGTACCCTGGTTTGCTTCCCTGTTCGGCCAAAAGGAAACCAATACTGAGTCGGTTCCGGCGGGCCTACCCAAGGGCGCCCAGGCCAGATAGATTTGAGATAAAAAAAACAGGACGGTGAGAAAATCTCCCGTCCTTTTTTTTATTTATTGCTGTTATTCGTGTTTCATGCGTTCGGATAAATGGTTCTTGATGGCATAGGTCGCCAATTCGATGCGGTTGGTTAGCTGAAGTTTTTCCAGGATCGCACTGACATAATTGCGGGCGGTTTTTTCACCTAGGTTGAGACTTTGCGCAATTTCGGCATTGGTTTTCCCCAGGCTCACTTCGTGAAGTACTTCCAGTTCGCGCTCCGACAGGTCATGGAAGGCATCTTGCTCCTCCTTCTGTTCAAACGCACGCACACGCGCAAACAGTCGTGTCGTCGTTGCCGCATCCATGACAGATTCTCCCTGGGCAGCTGCACGAATCCCCCTTAGGACTTCCTCGTTCCCTACTTCCTTCAACAAGTAGCCCACCGCCCCTGCTCGAATTGCACTCATGACCAGTTCTTCATCTGCAAAGGAAGTCAGCATGACCACTTTGGTATCGGGGAACCGAACCACGATCTGGCGCGTAGCTTCCAGGCCCCCTTCTCCAGGCAGGCGAATATCCATCAGAACGACTTTCGGGTGAATGTGCGCCACCAACTGGATGGCTTCAGCCGCCGACCCGGCCTCACCGATCACTTCCATATCGGGTTGATCATTGATCAGGGTCTTCAATCCCAAGCGTACCAGGGCATGGTCATCCACCAACGCAACCTGGATCTTGCTCATTGTTCCACCTCCCAGGGGATATCCAGTGTAACGCTTGTACCTTTTTCCTTTTTCTCAATAACCAGGTGCCCGTACAACAAGGCGGCGCGATCGCGCATGTTCCGCAGCCCATGCCCTTCAGCCGCCTGGTCCGGAAAGCCAATTCCATCATCCTGGATAACGATTTGGAGGCTGCCATCAAGACGGCGGGCAGAAACCATAACCTGCCGGGCATTGGCATGCCTGATAATGTTCGCCAATGCCTCTTGAACAATCGCCAACACATGGATGGCACGTTCAGGCGCGAGGGCCTCTGTTGGGGATATGTTAACATCCAGAGCAATTTGAACCAGCGAACTGAAGCGCGGATCGGTGACCACCTTTTCGAGCTTGGGAATAAAAGGCTCCCGGGATTGCACCGGCGCATGCAGTTCGCTCAGGTTCTGGCGCAAATCGCCGATAGCATCATCCAGGACACCCACCGCGGTGGCCAACCGGCTGGCCAGCGGAGTTTCCCGTCCGGTCAGATTCTGGGCCGATCGAACCAGCAAACCGGCCGTGTACACTTTCTGGATGGTGCCGTCGTGCAGATCGCGTGCAATCCGTTCGCGCTCGTCCGCCAGCAGTTGTTGCTGTTTCATTGACTCGATCTGGCGGGACGTTTCGACGTCGAAAATCTCCAGAACCCGGATGGTGGTGGCTGCGATTACCAACCCGAGCAGCGCTCGGATCAATTGGGGAGGCACGATCAGATAGTGTGTGAAAGTATCCGTGTTCAACCAGTTCCCTGGAAAGAAATTCACCGGTGCAACAATCAGACCAGCCGCCACTGCATACAGTGCCATGGTGATGCCGGCTGCCTCCAACGCCCGCACAATCTGGGGCACTTCGAACGGAGCAATGCGTTCCAATGTATGGTTGCGCAAAGCATAGGCAGCCAGCAGCCCTCCCGGTAACCCTATGAAATACCTTGCCAATGCGCCGCCGGTATTGAACCAGGTGGTAAAGTCGGATATTCGCATCCGCAATGGAAAGAAAACAATCACAATCCACACAACCAACAGGCCGGCTGCCAGGACATGCAGCCATTTGCGAGGTTTTATGGATTCCAACAAGGCCACCCCGAATTCAAACAGGCAGGCAAATGAAGTTGCCAATAGCATCAGGTGCAAATAATTAAGGATCACGATGATCGCAGGCGATAGGTAAGCGGCCTGTATCGGAATAAAGAGATCGCCCCATTCATTAAAAGCGTGTAGAAAGCCAAAGGCAGCCAACCAGGTCAGGTTATGGGCCAGGTCTAGCCGCGAGGAATGCCGGGATTGCAGCGCGATTGCCAGCCCCAGAATGAAGAACACCAATCCATAAACAAAATAGATGATTTCGTGATTTACAGCGAATGCATTCTGGATGAAGTTCATCGTTAAAGCAAATTATAGCACCACAACCCGACCGGCAATTTACTTTACCTCCGCCTGGATGCGGATTTCATCCGCATTCAATTCCAACTCCACCCGTTCACCATATTGGATTCCCGGAATAAAGCCGGAGATTATCTCGAGCAGGGAAGCATTTTCAAAATGTCTCTTTTTTGTTTCCGGATGGGGGTAATACACATAACCTGCATGGCTCGCGTCCTTGAACCTGACCGTGCAGCGCGAAAACGAAAAATCCTCAGGCGGGTGCAGATCGGTCCAGGCCACCTGACGGAAGGTATACTCAGGGTCGATCATCTCGAAAGTGGCCGGAGCTATCGAGACATTTATTGTGGCAGGATGGAAACGCTCCAGGTTCAGGCCAAGTTTCCTTAACAGCGGGATTTGCCTCTCGAGTGTTCCGTAGGGATAATCTTTCGACGGGCCGGAAGCAACCCGGTAGCCTGCCACCACAACTCCGGAAACAACCGTCTGCATCGGAATACCTCAACTGGCATTTATCTTGTCGATCAGAGCCAGCATTTCGGAATTGGCAGGGATATCGGTCATATCATGCCCATAATGGATGAAACGCGCCATCCCGTCCTTATCCACCAGCACCTGGGCGGGCATGCGTCCAAATTTGAACAAGTTGATCTGCTGGCCATATAACTTTAGAACAGTATGCGCCGGGTCGGGCAGCCCGGTAAATGGCAGGCCATGCTCGCTAAAATAGCGGGTGAAGGCGGCGGCGTTCTCCGGACCGACGATCAGGATGGTCGTCGCCCTTTTGTCGAACTCAGCAAAGTCCTGGCGCAACTGCGCCATATGCGCACGGCAGAACGGTCACATGAAGCCGCGATTGAAAACCAGAAGAACGTTCCTGCCGCGCAAACCCGAAAGCCGCACGGTTTTTCCGGTGCTATCTGCCAACTCAAAATCAGGGGCGGGACTATTGATGACGATTTTGGACATGGCTTCCCAGCTTATACCGGATTCCTTTTCACCAGCAACGCCGCGACCAGGCTGGCAGCCACCAGTCCAAACGTGACCCAGGTGGCAACGGTGACACCGCCCGCCTGCGGGAACTTGACAGTGATGCCAGCCAGTGCCCACAGGATCACCAGGGCATAGGCCACATCCCTGCGCAGGAAGTTCATCAACGCGGCAATGATCAGCACCGCGCCCAGAATGACCACCAGCCAGGCAGCCGCGCTTATACCAAATTGGTTCCACTTTACGAACCAAAGCACGTCACTGATATCTGCCACCGTGGCAACCGTGATCCAGCCCAGGTAGATGCTGAAGGGAATTCGCACCGCCCAGGTCTCGCCGGTGGAGGCTTTGGTCCGCCCGATTCCAAGCCGCAGGTAAACAACGATCAGTGACGCAAGCAGGATCAGCATGGCAGCCACTGTCCAGATAAAAATCTCATACTGCCACAGGAAGATCCATGCACAGTTGGCCAGCCCGCCCAGAGCGACCCACCAGCCGGTGGCCTGCAAGCGTGGGTTCTCCCGTTGGGAGGGGAATGCCTGGTAGACCGCGTAGGCGATCAATCCAATATAGATGATGCCCCAGATGGAGAAGACATAACCGGCCGGAACAAAATACACTTTGAAGGTATCCGATATCTGGCCGGTATTCAGCCCGTTGATGGGCAGGGCATTCGCCAGGATGTTGATGACAATGGTAATGAGCGTGACAAGCACAACGCTAATTTGTCGAACCGTGTTTTTCATGATGGTCTCCTATTCAACTATTTTAATTTCCAATATGGTGTCCTGCCGGCCATGCCGGGCAGAACCAAGCGAAAACAATTTTCTCATCAGGCCGTATTTCCGGTCCAGCAGACGGGTCACTTTTTTGAATACTTCCGCATCGGCAATCTCCCTGGCATCCGCCGGAACCCAGGTTCCAGTGGGAGTGCCGTCCATCTTGCAGGGTGTAATATTGACCCTCCCGTTATTGTGGATGCGTTTGACCTTGCCCGAATTGGCAATGGTAAGAACGTAGATGCTTTCCACATCCTGGACAAACCAGACCGGCGTCTGCACGCGTTTGCCGTTCTTGCGGAAGGTCTCCAGGTTAACATATTTTTGTTTATTATATTGATCCAAAGATTTCATATAATCCTTTAAATAAGATTCTATTTGAGGTCTATTTGAAAAGGTTCGGTCGCTTGCTCAATTAGGCCTGATTATTCTTCTCTTGAAATAGCAGAAGGAGTTTCATCTGGCTGGAGAAGCGGTTCTTCTCAGATATTATCCACCTCTGCGGCAGGAGGAATGGTTGGTAGCTTGATCCTGATGATCCTGCGGTAAGTAAAATACACCACCCAGAGCATCAAAGCTGCACTGACCACACCAGGCGCCCAGGCGCCCAGGTTCTGGAGCAGGAATCCGCCCGCCGATGGCGCGATGACGCGTGAGACGCTTTCCAGGGAAGTGGAAATCCCCAGTGTTCCGCCGATCTCTTCTCGCGTGACCGCCTTGGTAATGGCACTATTTATAACCGTGTTTAGCATTCCGCCGCCCAAGGATAAAGGTAGCATGACCACCAGCAGGACTGGCAGGTTCGGTGTGATTGACCAACCCGCCAGCCCAAAAAACATCAACCACATGCTGGTGATAAGGATGGCATTTTCCTTGAAGCGTTTGGTAACCAGCCCGACACCGACGCCCTGCACCAGTACCCAAAGCAGGCCTACATCGGCCAACACATAGCCGGTTGACTGAGGAGAAAGCCGTAATTTAAAGGCTGCATATAATGAAAAAATGGATTGAAACATCGCGAACGCCAGCGCAAAGAAGAAACGGACATGCAGCAGCGGGCCAACCTTGGGGCGGTTCATTGCCACGCCTAACGCTTTAAGCGTGAACGGCGGACGTTTTTGCACAAGCATGGCTTGGCGGCGTTCTTCCGTCAAGGACTCGGGCAGAAAAAAGAAGATGGAGATCAAGTTCAGGAAAGAAAGTCCCGCCGCAACCAGCGCAGGGACGCCGTATCCATATTGGCTGAGCAGGCCGCCTAGCGCCGGTCCAATGATGAAACCGAGGCCAAATGCCGCCCTGATCAACCCAAGCCCCCTGGCCCGGTTTTTTTTTCGTCAGTAATATCAGAGATATAAGCCTGCGCAACAGTGATATTGCCTCCGGTCAACCCATCCACACTCCGGCTCATGAATAGCACGCCCATTATAAAAACATTGATAGCGGTCGAGGCAGCCAAGCTTACCAGGCTATGCCCGATAGGATCGGCAAAGGCCAGCAGCAGGAAGCCAGCATAAGTACCTCCCACGCTAAGCAGCAGGATGAGACGTCGACCAAACCTGTCCGAGAGGCGGCCCATCAAAAGTGCTCCGATCAGGGAAGCTGCCGCATAGGAAGCGGTCAGTAAACCAATCACAGCCGGTGACGCGCCAAATTTCTCCGCATAGTATGGCAGCAGCGGCAGGATCAGGCTGAAGCCAAGTAGATCAACGAACACAACCACAAAAATATTGATAAGGCGAGCTGTTTTCACAAATTTCTCTATTTCTCCAGCGGTTCAAAAGCCGAAGGAATGACTTTTACATTCATTACAACCGGGCGGGCGGGCATATGCAAAAGCCGGCGCAGCCCCTCACGTAGGAAACCCAGCAGGAAGGTCAGGCTGGAACCTACACTCACCTCCAGGCCGGTTTTCCCATCCGTGGCCGAAGATGCCAGCCTGAGCGCTTTTCGGGCGGCCACATCCGGCTTCTTCCCGGCTGCCCGGATGAGAAAAGGCATAAAATTCCGCAGACGTTTCTCATGTTCTTTGAAGGTGACTAGCTCGGTCAACAAGTCGGTGTCCATCAAGCCGGGCTGCAGTGCGAACACTCCCACCCCGCTGCTTCTGGTTTCCGCTGCCAGGGCCAGGGTAAACACCCGGATCCAGGCTTTGGTAGATCCGTAGGCGTTCTGGTTGGGGGCCGGTTTCTTCGAACCCGCACCCAGGATATTGATCAGCTTTCCGGATTTGCGCGCCAGGAAGTGCCGCATGGCCATCCTGGAACCATGATAAACACCAAACATATTCGTCCGCAGTATGGACAGGAATTGCTCCGCTGACAGGTCGAAGGTTGCTCCATACGGGCCGGCCACCCCGGCATTGTTGACCCAGATATCGAATTTTCCATAGGTGTCAAGCGCGAAGCGTGCCAGCGCCTCGACCTGCTGCGGGTCTGAAACATCGCAAGGGAATGGTATTGCTGCATACCCCTCAGCCTGCAGCTTGGCGGCGATCTGCTCGATGTCCTTTTGTGAACGCGCCGCCAGAACCACCCTGGCACCTTCCTGGGCAAAAAGCGTGGCAACGGCCTTGCCCAGCCCGCGGCTGGCTCCGCTGACAACCGCAACCTTCCCGTTAAGTGTGTTCATGATAATGCGCTCCTTCAAGCCCGCCCAAAAGCCGGGTGATATTCCGTCTTTTTGAAATGGACAATTTAAATTATATTTGGATATATTATGTCCTTATTATATAAACTCGTACACGTTTTGTCAATGTTTAATGACAAATATATTGACAAAACAGGTACAAGTTGGTAAGATAGTTTTGTTTACGGAAAGGATAATATGGACGATCAACCTCCTGCAGCTATGACCGATGCCATCTTCAACATCGGCGCGGTCACCCGCATGACCGGCATTCCCATCACCACCCTGCATGCCTGGGAACGCCGTTACGGTTTCCTGCGTTCCTCAGCGCGTACACTGGGTGGCCACCGCCTCTACACGGAAAAGGATGTGATCCTGCTGCGCTGCGTCAAGGCCCAGATCGAGCGGGGTATCACGGCCCGCCAGGCAGTCATTGCGGTACACAAAATGGACCAGGAAGGCCGTCTGCCCGCCTCTCACTCCATGGAAACACCCCCGTCTCTGGCAACGCTGCCTGCCTCACCGGCCGGGCAATCGCAACTGGCCGAAGCGTTGTACCTGCATGATCTTGCCCGCGCTGACCAGGTTATGGCTGAAATGCTGGCATTTAATTCGCCCGAAGAGATTACCCTGAAGATCATCGGCCCGGTGCTGGCCGGGCTGGGCGACGCCTGGGTACAAGGGCGCATCACCGTGACCGACGAGCACCTGGCCAGCAATTACCTGCGCCAGCGCCTGTTGATGTGGCTGGTGACCGGTCCGCCCGCCCGCCAGACCCACCCGATCGTGCTGGCCTGCGCCCCGGGCGAATGGCACGAGGGCAGCCTGCTCATGCTGGGGGTGCTGCTGCGCCGGCGGGGCTGGCCGGTGGTGTACCTGGGTCAGAATGTACCTTTTGCCGACCTGGCTGTCTTTGTCGGACAGATCCTGCCGGTCGCATTGGTCCTGGTTGGAATGCTCGAAGAATCCGCGCGCCGGCTGGCTGGCTGGCCGCAATGGATCACCCAGGTTGCCGCCAGGCCGCTGGTCGCTTTCGCCGGGCGGGCTTTCGTGCTCCAGCCGGAACTGCAGAACCAGGTGCCGGGTCTGTACCTGGGCGATACCATCCAGGCCGGTCTGGCCAGGTTGGAAGAAATATTATTGAGATAAACAAAGTACCAGCAGGTTTGAACCTGCGGGTTTTGACTATGGAAGATTGGAAATAACTGGAAAGTGGGGAAGATTAGTAGAATTATTGAAATGAAAATGCGAAGATAAAAGAGTTAGATTTTACAAATCGATAAGATTGCACTCCAATATATTTGGAGAGTCGGTCTAAGAAGTGTTCTTTTGGGAGGGTTACGGAAATGAGTAGAAGAAAATCATTTGGTATTAGCTTTATAAAGTAAAAATAATAGATCAATGTTTATTTCATCACCATACTGAGAAAGGATGGTCAAATGGTACCTCCAAAGATCTACTCTCTTTTCGGTGTGATATGAGCGGCCTGGCTGATGCTGGTTGTGATCACGATTATCGTGACTTTTGTGATCTTTAGCTTCATCCGTTTTTATAAGCAATTTTCTCAAACAGTCAGTAAAGCCGTTCTACGTTCCTGACTCGGCTTTATTTCCTTGCTGGCGGTACAGGTCTGGATCTTTTACGTGGGATTATTGACATCGCAATAAGCTTGGCGGGGAGATTTTTAAAGAACGAGGATTTACGTTCGAAGTTCGCAAATCCTCGTTCTTTCGTTCTTTTCTCCTGCCTAGGGATGACCTGTGGTGATTCAGAACTTCGAATTTTTTTATATGAGTATTCTAGCATAACAGCACTTAATAAACCAATTTTATGCTTCGGTTTGAAAAACAGCAGCATGCTCAGGTACTAAGGTAAAATGATGGCACAAAAGATAATGGAACCTCACAAATTTGACAAGAATTATATTCATAAATACAAATAATCCATGAAGTTCTGACAGGTGCAGAGATGATTTTTCCAACGGTGAAAGGTTCTAATTTGCTCAGAGAGAAGTTGAACTTGCCTCGAGATTTTCAAGGCAGGTTCAATCTCGTTTTCATCCCTTTCGAACAGTGGCAGCAGATGGAAATGGATTCCTGGATGGCTCTAGCCATGGAATTGGAGCAGCAGTTCGATGGTCTGGTTTACTATGAGCTGCCAACCATTCAGAGCAGAAATACTTTTTACAAGGTGTTTATCAATGAGGGCATGCAGGCTGACATCCCCAACCCAAAAACGCGTGAACGTACGATCACACTATATCTGGATAAGGCAGATTTCCGTGCTGCTTTGGATATGAAAGATGAGGAGCACATATATTTCTTGGTGGTAGACAACCAAGGGAAAGAGTTCTTTCGTACTCGCGGCCCGTACAGCCGCGAGGGAGAGGCAGCCCTGCGCCAGATCTGTGGGCTGTTATAAAGTAGGAGAGTCTGCGATGTCTCTCCGTTCCACACTCAACCCGGGCGTTTATCATGGTTTGAATAAAAAACCACCCTTCTTTGAAGGCTGGTATTACAAGTTAATCAGCGCTGACGGGCTCTATAAAGTTGCCATTATCCCAGGCGTGATCCTGGGTCAGGATGCACACGCCTTCCTGCAGGTTTTGGATGGAGTGGATGGAACTACGACCTATTATAAGTTCCCATTTGCAGATTTCCGGGCTGACGATCGGCATTTCGCGGTCGAGATCGGTGAAAGCCGATTCGATGACAGTCATCTATATTTGGCACTGAATAGCCCCCACTGTCAACTGACTGGCGAAATTCACCTGGGACCACTCAATCCCTGGCCGGTGACTTGGCTTTCGCCAGGTATCATGGGCTGGTATGCCTGGGTGCCGCGCATGGAATGCTACCACGGAGTACTCAGCTTTTCGCATTCCCTGCAAGGCACGCTTACTCTTAATGGCGAAGTGATGGATTTCAGCGGCGGGCGCGGTTACATCGAAAAGGATTGGGGACAATCTTTCCCGGTGGCGTGGGTCTGGTGTCAGAGCAACCATTTCGCTAACAAGTCTGCTTGTATCACCGCTTCAGTGGCGGTCATCCCCTGGACAGGGCGCGCCTTCCGGGGATTCATTGTCGGCCTTTGGCTGGATGGAAAACTCCATCGTTTTGCCACGTACAATGGGGCAAGCATCGAATCATTGCAAATTTTCGACGAGCATGTGGACTGGGTGCTGAGAAATCGTCAATCTCGCCTGTTCCTGAAAGCCTGCCGTGTTCAGGGCGGCTTGCTGCGCGGACCAACCCGCCTGGACATGGGCGAGCGGGTGCTGGAAACCCTGAATACCACGGTGCAGGTGCGGCTTGAAACTCTGGAAGGGACACTGCTTTTTGAGGGGATTGGCGCTCATACCGGGCTGGAGGTGATGGGCGATTTGCCTCGGCTGATGCAGGCATGATAGGCTTGCAACAAAACAGGAAAGTATGAATTTCAGCTTTTTTTTATTTTCAAGCTCAAGTTTCTCCACAAGCATCCCAATATCGTCTTCTGATAAATTTTCAATGGTTATTTAGATTATTTAGTAGATTCAACATCTAAGTGCAACTTTGAAAGTCGACATGAGAGGTAAGCTGGTGTAGGATAAATACTTCTCAGACGACCAAGTCAAAGGAGCACTCATGCGGTCCTACACACAGCTTACC
>JBEKCT010000058.1:0-18032 GCA_050014715.1 Anaerolineales bacterium
ATACGTATTGCGATTGATAGTGATCACCCGATCCAGGCCAAGCAATTCCACTCCATGCAGCCATTGTAAAAATGCTCCGGCAGCGCTGTCTATTAGCCTGTCATTATTTTGTGCATCTGATAGAGCAGGCTGGATTTTGTCATTATACTGATCTATGATCATCTGGATCAACGGGAGGCAGGCTGAGTCATCTTCTCCAGCACTGGCGCATTGTGTTGCGGCAGCCGTCAATTGTTGGGCATATGCATCTGCAGGCGAAGCGACCGGCTGATCGGCCTGGTTGGCGATGCTGCCGGGCGTGCCGCTGGCGGCCCCGTGCCCGCTGAACGAGAAGATTAGCAGGCTAATGGTTTTGCCGTCACCGGTGGCCAGGTCGAGGTGAAAGCCCTCCCCCGCGCCGTGATAACCGAACCCCACCATTTGCTTGGCATCGTAGCCCTTGGGCACCGTGATCGTCAGTGTGGCGGGCGTGAGCAGCTCCAGCCCTTCCGGCTCCAGTTGCACGCCTCCGATCAGCCCGCCCGAGAGCCGCATCCCATCGATGCGAGTGATCGGCACCATCGTGACTTCCTGGTCATCCATCAACGCGCCATTGGGGATGGAGAGGCTGTACGCTATTCCATTAGGAAGTGTAAGATTGATCTGCCCGCCCTTGGTCGGGATGAGTGCATCCACCAGGTCCTTGGAATCCAGTGTGGGTGTTACTTTTGTCCCCGGCATGGCGGTGGCTTGAACGGGCGAAACCGGGCTGCCCGTCCCCGGCGGGCTGGCTGGAGGGGTACTAGCCCCAGTGAACAGGCTGCAGCTGAGCAGCATGGACGCGAATAGGATGACCAGCAAAAGTCTGGACATGATTTTGGCAATTGGTTTCATGGAGGACCTCTTTATAAAATGCTACATGAGTGGGTATGGAGGGGAGGCGCCTTGTGATTGGATTGGGTTGCCTGTTGATTTTAGGTTAACCAGTACTCCATTCGTTAGGCTGGTCTGCACCCCCGTGCTTTGGACAATTCCAGCAGCCATTGTGGCGTCAAAATAAACCTGGAAACTTGCAGGCTGGGACTGTGCGATAATTGTGTTGTACGGGATGGATTTTTTGAACCAGATCCGTCAGCAACCATGCGCTGCCTCAAGAACGATCCTGATCAACAGTATTTTTTCCCAATAATTGACGGAGGTATTATCGCGCTAAAATGTCAATCGTACAATACCATCGTACAATACCAACCCGGACAAAATGGCTGGTCTGCAATTCTCACGATAGCTTTGCTGGTGGTGGTCTGGTTATTCTGGAAAAATGGGCTGAGCAGTTACAATTGCGCCAGTAACTGGACCTTCTCATCCGAATGGATTTTAGCTTTCGCAGTGGTATGAATATGATCACAACTTTCACTCCCGGTAAGATATGGCGAGATACGGATGGAGTTCCCATCCAGGCGCATGGCGGCGGCGTTCTTAATCACGATAGTGTCTATTATTGGTTTGGGGAAAACAAGGATGGTATCACCAGGCGCAGTAAATTAGTCGGTTTCAATACGGATGCCATTGGGGTGTCATGCTATGCTTCAACCGACCTGTTTAATTGGGAGAATCAGGGCCTGGTGCTGCCTGCAGTGGGCGGGCCGTCGGAACACGACCTTCACACCAGCAAGATCATCGAACGCCCGAGAGTGATCGATAACGACCTTTCCAGGTAGTTCGTGATGTTCGTGCATGTTGACACCCGCGACTATCGCCTTACCAGAGTGGGAATTGCGCTGAGTGAAAAAGCAACCGGCCTGTATCATTATCTTGGCAGTATAATCCCTCATAATTCTGACAGCCGGGATATGACTGTTTTCAAGGACGAGGATGGCAGGGCATATCTGTTCCATTCATCAGAAGGGAATTCCACATTGTATGCAGGTGAGTTAGGTAGTGATAATTGTCATACCACTGACCGCTTCACCAGGAACTTTGAGAAATGCTATCGCGTGGCGCCGGCGGTCTTCAAACAAAATGGGAAATACCATCTCCTAACTTCCGGGTGCACAGGCTGGGATCCAAACCCAGCCCAGGCTGCAGTGGCAGAGAATATCCTGGGGCCTTGGAAGGCAATGGGCAATCCCTGCACCGGACCGCACGCCGGCAAAACCTTTTTGGCGCAAGGCACATTTGTTTTTCCGGTCGCCGGCCGGACGGATGCGAATATTGCCATGTTCGACCGCTGGAACAAACATGATCTAGGAGCGTCGAGTTATCTCTGGCTGCCGGTTCGTTTTACTGGCGAGGACATGCGGATCGAATGGCAGGATGAATGGGATTTTTCCTGTTTTGGATGAACTCCATCGCTCTATAACAGACAGAACCACATTCCAGAAGTGAGGTCCACCCCATGAAAAAGACAACCTTTGTATTGTTCTTTGGCACGCGCGGTTTCTTTCCCGCTTCTTTAATTGCCAGTGCACGAGAAGAGATGAAGCACGCGCTAAACGCGCTAGGACACAATGTCCTGATGCTGGATGCAGAAGCCACGCGCTTCGGCGCGGTCGAAACACCGCTGGAGGGCGAGGTCTTTGCCGGCTTTCTGCGGGCCAACCGCGGCAGGTTCGGCGGTGTGATCGTCTGCCTGCCCAACTTCGGCGACGAGACCGGCGCGGTGGCGGCGCTCCAGGAAGCCGGCGTGCCCATCCTGATCCAGGCCTATCCGGATGAAATGGATAAGATGAGCCCATCCCAACGGCGCGATGCTTTCTGCGGGAAGCTCTCGGTCATGGACGTGTTTCGCCAGTATGGCGTCAGGTTCACGGCGCTCAAACCCCACACGGTCAAGCCGGGCAGCCCGGCTTTTAAGGCCAACATCGACGATTTCGACCGGATCTGCCGGGTGTCGGAAGGCGTTAAGGGCATGGTGGTTGGCGCGATCGGGGCGCGCACCACGCCTTTCAAGACCGTGCGGATCGACGAGGTGGCGCTGCAGCGCCACGGGATCACGGTCGAGACCTTTGACATGTCGGATATTTTCCTGCGGATGAAAGCCGTCAAGCCGGAAGAACCCGCTTACATTGAAAAGGCCAGAACCTTGCAGGAGGTTGCCTGTTGGGATGACGTGCCCGGGCCGGCCTTCGACAACCTGACCCGCCTGGGGGTCAGCCTGGACAGCCTGGCCAAAGAGGCCCGGCTGGATGCCATGGCGATCCGTTGCTGGACCGAATTGCAGATGCAGATGGGCATCAGCCCGTGCGTGGCAATGGGCCTGCTCAACGAGGCCGGTCTCGCGGCGGCCTGCGAAGTGGACCTGGGTAATGCCGTGGTAATGCACGCCCTGCACCTGGCTTCCGCGGAACCGGCCGGCCTGCTGGATTGGAACAATAACTACGGCGACGAAGACGAAAAGTGCATCCTGTTCCACTGCGGACCACTACCGCCCTCCCTGATGCAGGCCAAGGGCCGCGTCGAAGACCATGCCATCCTGGCGACCTCGCTCGGCCAGGGGAAAAGTTTCGGCTGCAATGTCGGCCGGATCAAGCCGATGGATTTCACCTTCGGCAGTCTGATGACGGACGAAGGCTGGGTAAAAATGTACCTGGGGCTGGGACGCTTCACCGCTGACCCGCTCCCAGAGAATTACTTTGGGGTGGCCAGGGTGGCTGAGATCCACAATTTATCGGATGTGCTGATGCACATCGGCAATCATGGACACCGCCATCACGTCAGTTTTACCCCGGGAGATGAGCAGGCGCCGGTCGAGCATGCCCTGGCGCATTACCTGGATTTCGAAGTAAGCCTGCCGCAGGATCGAGCGTGAGCGCGCCAGTATGAGTCTCCTGGGAGTCGATGTTGGCACCAGCGGATGCAAGGCTGCGCTCTTCTCCGAAGACGGGCGCATGCTGGCATTGGCCTACGAGGAGTACGACTATCTCTGCCCGCAGCCCGGCTGGGCCGAATTGGATTCCCTCCGGATCTGGAACCAGGTCAAGCGCACGATTGGGCGGACGGTTGTGGAGGCGCAAACGCATCCCGTCAAGGCGGTTTGTATCTCGTCGCTGGGAGAAAGCCTCGTTCCGGTCACCGCCGGCCGCACCATCCTCGGTCCGGCCTTGCTGAATTTCGATGTACGCGGGGAAGAATACCTGGAGGGGTTGAAGGAACGGATCCTCCCGGACCGTTTGTACCATATCAATGGGAATACCCTCGGCAGCCAGTTCAGCCTGACCAAGTTGAAATGGCTGAAACAGCACCAGCCCGACCTTTACCACCAGACCGATATTTTCCTGCCCTGGAGCGGCCTGGTTGCCTACATGTTAGGTGCCGAGCCCCGGGCGGATTACTCCCTGGCGAACCGCACTTTGCTTTTCGACCTGGAGCGCCAGGATTGGTCTGAAGAGTTGCTGAATCTGGCAGACCTGGACCGGGAGAAACTGCCTGCCGCAGTTTCCTCCGGGGTGGTGATCGGTGCGGTGGCAGGGGCAATTGCATCGGAGCTGGGCCTGCCGGCCGGAATTCCCATCATCAGCGGCGGGCACGACCAGTGTTGCAATGGGGTCGGGTGCGGTGTGCTGGCCCCGGGCCAGGCCATGTACGGCATGGGCACCTATTTATGCCTGATGCCGGTTTTTGATCAGCGGCCCGAGGCCTCCTCAATGATTGCGCGCGGCTTGAACACCGAGCAGCACGCCGCCCCCGGGCAGTACGTCAGTTTTCTCTACAACCAGGGTGGTGCCCTGGTCAAATGGTTCCGCAACACCTTTGCATCTGCCGAGCGCCTGCCGGCCCAGTCCACTGGGCAGGATCTGTATGCCATATTGCTGGCAGACATGCCGGACCAAATGAGCCCTATAATGGTGCTGCCTCATTTTACAGCCACCGGTCCGCCGGACTTTATCAGCGATTCTTCAGGCGTGATGGTGGGCTTGAAATTGGAAACCACCCGAGGTGAAATCCTGAAAGGCTTGATCGAGGCAATGACCTTTTATATCCGCACCTCTTTCGAGACCTTGCTGGGGGCGGGCATCACCGTGACGGATTTTCGCGCCGTCGGTGGAGGCAGCAAATCGGATGCCTGGATCCAGATCAGCGCCGATATTCTGGGCTGCCCGATTGTCCGCCCAAGGATCAATGAAGCCGGTGTTTTGGGAGCTGCCATCCTGGCCGGAGCCGGCTGCGGGGTCTTCCCCTCTCTGGAAGATGGGGTCATACAAATGGTCAAGTGGGGCAAGACTTTTGAACCAGACCCCCGCAAACAGGCTTTATACACCGAACGGTTTGCCAAGTACCAGCGCCTCTGGCCGTTGCTGGCCGGTTATTTGCGCGATCTGGCAGAATAATTGGCCCGGGTGTTTATGGTGTGATAATCACCAGGTCAAAAGGCACAAAGGTTCATATGATTTTATGCTTAAGAACTTGGCGCCTTTGTGTCTTGGTGATAAAGAGTGTAGGACTTTTCCGCTTATACCGGGCGGTTAAATAAGTAGAGAAAGGAAGGATTTCAAATGGCTAAACTATTCGATCGTACCTGGACCCGGGCGGAATTATTGAATCACGTCGGCGACTTGTCCCAGGTTGCCGGCATCCGGCTGGGCGAATGGACCGATGGTGTCGAACGCGGCCTGCGCGTGGCGGATATCCGCTCCGGCTCGGGGCTGGCCTTCAGTGTACTGCTTGACCGCGGCATGGATATCGGTCCGGCTTCTTATAAAGGCATGCCGCTCGCCTGGGTCTCACAGGCTGGTTGGGCGCACCCGATGTACTTTGATCCGCAGGGAACCGGCTGGCTGCGCACCTTCGGCGGCGGCCTGCTGACCGGCTGCGGTCTGACCTACCTGGGCGCGGCGGGGGAGGATGAGGGCGAGCAGCTCGGGCTGCATGGGCGCCTGTCGCACCTGCCTGCCAGCCATGTGCGGGTGGATGAGGCCTGGCAGGCTGATGAATGCTCTTTTTGGGTCGAAGGTGAAATGCGCCAGGCGCGTGTCTTTGGCGAGAACCTGCGCCTGAAACGGCGTATCAGCGTGGCATTGGGCGGCAACCGCATCCTGCTGCATGATCTGGTGGAAAACCTGGGCGCGAACGCCAGCCCTCTGATGATCCTATACCACATCAACCTGGGCTTTCCCTTCCTGGATGCAACCAGCCAGCTTCTGGCAGATCCCCATCCGGTCGAGCCGCGCGACCTCGCCGCCGAACCGGGGCTGCCGGATTGGATGCGTTTCCAGGAACCCACCGCTAGTTACTCCGAACAGGTCTTCTACCATGACCTGCCGGTCGACAAGAACGGCTGGTCTGGTATCCAGCTGGTCAACCTGGGCCGCCAGCTGGGGATCCGGGTCCGTTTCCAGAAGGCCACCCTGCCGAACCTGGTCGAATGGAAGATGATGGGGCAGGGCACTTATGTGCTGGGCCTCGAACCGGCCAACTGCCGGGCAGGTGGGCGCAGCCAGGAGCGGGCGCGCGGCACGCTGCAATCCTTGCAGCCTAGCGAGCAGCGTGAATTCAACATAGAAATTGAAGTGACGGAATCATCTGAATAACCACAAGGAAAGCAGGTTCCGATATGACCATCGTGTCGATTAAGCATGAATTGTCCAGGGCACAGAAAGAGCACTATGCCGTGCCGCTCTTCGATGTGTATGAGACGCAGGGCATGGAAGGGCTGATGGAAGCCCTGGCGCAAAAGCGCGCTCCCACCATCGTCGGCATTTATTCCCCTTATGCCACCCTGCCCAGTTGCCGGGCCCTGGCGGCCTATGTGCGCTGCCGGGCAGAAGCCACGGATGTGCCGGTCTCGTTGATGCTCGATCACGGTGCCAGCGTGGAGCTGTGCCTGGAAGTAATGGATCATGGTTTTACCGATGTGATGTACGACGGTTCAGCTTTGCCGCTGGATTAGAACATCGCCAACACCCGCCGGGTGGTGCAGGCCGCCCATGCCAGGGGTGTTGCGGTCGAGGCCGAACTGGGGCATGTCGGCTTTGGCGACCAGTATGAGTCGGAGGGCAGTAAGGGCATCGGTTTTACCGACCCGGCCAACGTGGAGCATTTTGTCGAGGCCACCGGGGTGGATTTCCTGGCGATCACTTTTGGCAATGCCCACGGGCTGTATAAAGGCGAACCCCACCTCGACCTGGAGCTGGTGGCAGAGATCCGCCGCCTGATGGACCTGCCGCTGGTCATGCACGGCGGGACCGGTCTTTCCGATGAACAGTTCCATGGCGCGATTGCCGCCGGCATCAGCAAGATCAACTATGCTACTGCCATCATTAATGCAGCCGCCGAAAATATGCGCCAGACGGCCGCCAAGCCAGGCGCCAGCATGTTCGATATGTATGCCGGCATCCAGCAGGCCTACTCGCAGTGGTCCAGCCGTCTCTTCGACGTCTTTGGCACTGCTGGACGGGTATAGTCAGCTTTCTCGGAATCTTAATCAATATAAATATCAAGAGCCGGGTACCCAGGCCCGGCTCTTGATCATACAATGAAGAAGGGGTGTTTGCGCTAATGTTGAAGTGGCAGGGGATGGATTTGTTGACAATTTCGAATTGATATGTCATAAATTCAAAGAATATGCTACACTCAGGAAAGTCCATTTACCATTCTTTGGCGCAAAGGAACGCATGCTGCAGAACACCTTTATTGGTCGGAAGGCCCAACTACACCTCCTTGACGATTTCCTCAAGAAGGCCGCCGGTGGACAAGCGCAAGTCGCCTTCATTGCAGGCGAAGCCGGGGTTGGAAAATCATCCCTTGTGGAGGAATTTATTCGCAGCCGCGCAGAAGCAGATCCGACACTCATCACGGCGATGGGAGAATGCAACGCACAGACCGGCTCAGGCGATCCCTATCTCCCATTTCGCCAGGTATTGACCTCCCTGACCACGGAAACCGAAGAGAAAAAAGCCGCGGCGGAGATTTCCAGGGCAGGAGGAACGACCCGGCTGAAAGAATTTGTGCACGTATCGAGCCAGATTTTGATTAAGGTCGGGCCTGATCTGATCGGTATTTTCGTCCCGGCTGCCGGCCTCCTGACACGCATTGCGACCGAAGTTGCAATCAACCGCGGTCTCATTTCAGACCAGGCCGGTAAAAAAACGGGCAAAGAACCGGCCAGGATCAACCCGGTTCTCGATCAGGAAAAGATATTCGAACAATATGCTTCCGTTCTGAAGGAACTGTCAAAAGACCATACGCTCATTCTTGTATTGGATGATCTGCAATGGGCGGATAATGGGTCATTGAATCTTTTATTTCACCTTGCCCGCAATTTAAAGAATAGCCGCACCCTGCTGCTCGGCACTTATCGCCCGGACGACCTGGCGCAGGGCCGGGAGGGTGGGCGTCATCCGCTTGAGCCGATCTTGAATGAATTAAAACGCTACAACGGCGATATCATCATTGATCTTTCGAAATCCGGTCCGGAGGAAGGCCTGGCGTTTACAAATGAGCTGATCGATTCCGAACCTAATCATCTGGATGCCTCTTTCCGTGAGCAATTGTTTACCCATACAGAAGGGCATCCGCTATTTACTGTTGAACTGTTGCGCAATCTGCAGGAACGCGGTGACCTCCTTAAGGATAAAGACGGCAGCTGGATTCAAGGGTTGACCCTGGATTGGGACAGATTGCCTGCACGTGTAGAGGGTGTGATTGGAGAAAGGATCGCACGTCTGCCTGAAGGTCTGCGTGAGACCATCACCATTGCAAGTGTGATGGGCTATTACTTCATCGCACAGGTGCTGGCGCGCGTTCAAAAGGAGCCAGAAAGCGAGTTGGTCAAAGACTTATCGCGTGAATTGGAGAAGCACTATCTTCTGGTGTTCGAACAAGGGGAAACGAAGATCGGAAACCAGTTTCTCTCCAACTATCGATTTTCCCATGCATTGATCCAGCAATATCTGTATGACGAACTTAGTGCGGCAGAACGGCGCATGCGGCATGGGGAAATTGCCGAGACCCTGGAAGACCTATCAGCTGATCATAACGACCAATTTGCCTTGCAACTGGCCCGCCATTACGACGAAGCAGGGAATACGGAAAAGGCTGTGTCCTATTGGACTCTGGCAGGGAACGCCGCTTTTGCAATCTATGCTCAGAAGGAGGCGATCGCGGCTTACACCCGTGCGCTGGAACTCAGCAAAGAGATCACCATCAGCTCAGAGCAACTCAATCATTTATATACTCAGCGCGGACGCGCCCAGGAATTGATCGGGCAATTTGAGCAGGCCCTGAAGAACTATGATGAGATGCTAACCACCGCTAGAGAGCGCAAGGATCGCCGGATGGAATTGGAAGCAATGGTGGCGGCCAGTACGCTTTATTCCACTCCCACCGCGGTGATGGATGCGGAAAAAGGCCAGGCATTATCAGAGCAAACACTCAAAATGGCCCAGGAGTTGGAAGACCAATCCATTGAATGCCGGGTGCTATGGAATTTACTTCTGGCGAATATGCACGAAAGCAAGACGGAACAGGCCATAGACTACGGGGAGAGATCTTTGAGTCTCGCACGTGCCTTGAACCTTCGTGAACAAATCCCCTACACCCTCACCGACCTGGGCCGGGTTTATAACGTGGCGGGCCACTTCGTCGAAGGCGAAGCGCGCTTGATGGAAGCCGCCGGCTTGTGGCGCGATTTGGGCAATATGACCATGCTGAACGACAACCTGAACACCCTGCTGCTTAATTTCGTTTGGTCCGGGAAATACGAAAAAGCCCTGGGCGTTGCACGGGAAAGTCTTGAGATCAGCAGCGTAACGAAGAATGTCTGGGCGCAAGGTTGGCCGCATCATTTGCAAGGTCAGATTTGGTTCGAATATGGAGAGATCGACAGGGCTTTGGATGAGCTTGATGCGAGTGTTCGCGTGGCGGTGGAAGCCAATGCACCCATCCACACAAAGTGGTATGGCTCTGCCTTGTGTTGGGCTTACATCCAGATCGGAGCCGTTCAAAAAGGGCTGGACTTGTATCGCACCACCCGCGTTCCAAACCAGGAGATTCCCGCTGCCACGGCCTGGACTCCAACGGCGGTGTACTATGCACTATGTGAGATTGCCACCGGGCAGCTCGATCTGGCAGCCTCCACTCTCGGCGCCCGCCAGCTCAGCAACACCATTATGGACTATGCACTGAAACTGGCCCAGTGCCGGCTGGCCCTGGCTCGTAAGGATCATGCCCAGGCCATCGCAATCATTGACTCCGTTGTTACGGACAGCCAGCAATTCAAAGTAGGCCAGTATATTTCTGAGGCTCTCTTTCTAAAAGGCAAGGCTCATTTGATGAATGGCGAACAAGACCTGGCGGAAAGTACGTTCGAGCAAGCCCATCTGGCTGCCGAGGCGATTGGCTCCCGTCGTTTACTATGGCAAATTCTCGCTGCTATGGCTGAGCTCGAGTCTGATCATGAGAAATCCGCTCTATTGAAAACACAAGCGCGAGATAACATTCATTTCATCGCTGGTCATATAAGAAACGACGAACTACGATCTTTATTCCTGCAATCAGAAGCGGTAAAAAAGTTAATCGCCTGAAATAATCATCTGGAACCATCGGTTGTGTCTGATGGAATAAAATACGGTCTCGTTCATATTGTCAACGAGACCTTATTTGATTAATATCAAAAAATATTCTTTAGGATGCCATCAACACCATTTCAGCGGACTCAAGAGTCGAAATATCCTGATCAACTGGCAAGAGCCGGGCACCCAATCCCGGCTCTTGCGCATGCAAGGAGAAGAAAATTCTTAGCGCACCAGGCCGAGCGCCTGGGTGACTATATTCGCCACCGTCAATCCAAGTTCCCGGTAGACCGTTTCTGCCGGGGCCGAGGCCCCGAAGCGGTAGAGGCCCAGCACGGCGCCTTTATCGCCCACCCAGCGTTCCCAGCCCATCGTAACGCCCGCTTCCACCGCCAGCCTGGCCCGGATCGTACCCGGCAGGACGCTGTCGCGGTAGGCCAGGCTTTGTGCGGCGAATAATTCCCAGGAGGGGAAGGAGACCAGCCGCACTTTCACAGATTGGGCCGCCAACTGCTTGCCGGCTGATACGATCAGGCCCACTTCCGAGCCGGAGGCCATCAGGATCAGCTCGGGGTGGGCTTCGCCCAGGTCAGCCAATACATACGCGCCTTTTTCCAGTCCGTTCGCCGGAGCGTAAACCGCCCGGTCGAGCGTCGGCACGTTCTGGCGGGTTAATGCCAGCAGGGTCGGCCCGTGCCGCTGTTCGATTGCCACCTTCCATGCGAATGCGGTTTCGTTGGCATCCGCCGGGCGGATCACGGTCAGATTCGGGATGGCGCGCAGGGTCGCCAATTGTTCCACCGGTTGGTGGGTTGGGCCGTCCTCGCCCACGCCGATACTGTCATGCGTGAAAACCCAGATGCTGGGATAGTGTGAAAGCGCCGAAAGCCGGATCGGCTCGCGCATGTAATCCGCAAAGGCCAGGAAGGTTGCTCCAAACGGGATCAGGCCGCCGTGAACTGCCATGCCGTTGACAATGCCCCCCATAGCGTGTTCGCGCACCCCGAAATGGAAATTGCGCCCACCCGGGGTTTCCGGTTCAAAAGCCGGGGACCCATCTATCCAGGTCTTGGTGGAAGGTGCCAGGTCGGCCGAGCCGCCCAGCAGTTCGGGCACTTTGGCTGCCAGGGCATTCAAGGCTTTCCCGGAGGCGATCCGGGTGGCCATGCCCTTCTCGTCCGCCGGGAAGGTTGGCAGGGCCGATTGCCAATCCGCCGGAAGCACCCCCGCCAGGCGTTTTTCCAGTTCGGCATATTTTTGGGGAAAACTGGCCTGGTATGCCTGGAGTCTGGCACGCCATTCAACTTCCAATGTGCGGCCGCGTTCCACCGCTTCTCGAAAATGCGCCAGCACATCTTCCGGGATCAGGAAACGCGGTTCTTTTGGCCAGCCGAGTTTATCCTTGGCACCATTCAGTTCTTCATTCCCGGGCGGTTCGCCGTGCGCCTTGCTGGTATCCTGGCGGGTTGGCAGGCCGTAACCGATATGGGTGCGGCAGATGATCAGCGAGGGACGCGCCTCTTTTTTGGCAGTCTGGATGGCTGCGTCGATGGCTTCCACATCGTTCCCATCCGCCACGTGCAGCACCTGCCAGTCATAGGCGGCAAAGCGGGCGGCCCGGTCCTCGGTAAAAGCGATTTCGGTCGATCCGTCGATCGAGACATGGTTATCGTCATACAGGTAGATCAATTTGCCCAGTTTCAGATGCCCGGCCAGGGAAGCCGCCTCAGAGGTGATGCCTTCCATTAGATCGCCATCCGTCACGATGGCATACACAAAATGGTCTACCACGCTATGCCCGGGCTCGTTGAACTCGGCCCTCAGGTGGGCTTCGGCGATTGCCATGCCCACGCCGTTGGTGAAACCCTGCCCCAGCGGGCCGGTGGTCACTTCCACGCCGGGTGTCAGGCCGTATTCGGGGTGTCCGGGAGTCAGGCTGCCCCATTGCCGGAAACGCTTCAATTCATCCAGGGACAGATCATATCCGGTCAGGTGTAGCAGGGAATACAGCAAAGCGCAGCCGTGCCCGCCGGACAGGATGAAACGGTCACGATCCGGCCAGGCCGGGTTGCGCGGGTTGTGATGCAGATGGCGGGTCCAGATGGTGTAGCCAATGGCAGCGCAGCCCATCGGCAGTCCGGGGTGCCCGGAATTCGCCTGCTGGACCATGTCCGCAGACAGGAACCGCAAGGTATTAATGGCGCGTTCTTGAAGGTCACTCATGCTTATGTGTCCGTTTCTTATTGGGGTTGCCCGTACTCTTCGAGATAGCGTCGATGGGCCCGGGCGACTTCTTCGGCTGGGATTTCATCCGGTTGGCCCAATTGCATGGCATGGAAAACCGTGCGGGCCACATCCTCCACCATCACGGCCGCTTTGACTGCCGCTTCGGGTGTTTTTCCCACGGTGAAAACGCCGTGGTTTTTCATCAGGATGGCCGGGCTGGAGCCGATCGAACGGATGATTTCCTGGCCGATCTCGTCACCGCCTATTTTAGCATAAGCGCCGACCGGGATAGCCCCGCCGAATTCATCGCAAATGGCGGTCAGCACGGGCGGGATGGGCCGGCCGACTGCTGCCCAGGCAGTCGCGAAGGTCGAATGGGTATGCACCACGCCGTTTACATCCTGGCGATGCCGGTAAACGTAGACATGCGCAAAGGTGTCGGAGGAGGGTTTGTATCTGCCTTCCACCACTTTCCCATCCAGGTCCACCACCACCATCGCTTTGGGCGTCAGGTCTTCGTAGCGGATGCCGCTCGGTTTAATCACCACCAGGCCGGTGCCCGGGTCGCGCGCCGACACATTGCCGGATGTCCATGCCACCAGGTTGTGGCGGGGCAGTTCCAAATGCAACTGGACCAGTTCTTCTCTTAATTCTTCGAGCATGTCACTTCCTTCCTATTCCAACAGACATCTTCTACGACAACCCTTCCACGGCGGCCCTCTCGATAACGAGTCCCTTCTTATAGCGCTCCATGAATTTTGTAAAGCCATCCACATCCTCTCGATCGGGAGCTATGGTCGTGCCATTTTTCCCTGCAAAGACTTTATTGGATAGATAGGCTTCCAACGGTTCACTGGCCGTCTTATGGATCATATAGGCAGCCAGGACTGCAATCCCCCATGCGCCGCCCTCGCCTGCGGTCTCCATCACAGTAACGGGGACGTTCATTGCCGCTGCCATCATCTTTTGACCCACTACCTTTGTTTTAAAAAACCCCCCGTGACCGAGCACCTTGTCGATCTTCACTTGTTCCTGGTCAAAGAGAATGCTCAGTCCGATTTTCAATGCGCCCAGGGCGGAGAACAGGTGCACACGCATGAAGTTGGAAAGCGTGAACCGGCTTTCGGGTGTCCTCACAAACAGAGGTCGTCCCTTTTCAAGGTGTGTGATGTGTTCACCCGAAAAATAATTGTAAGCCAGCAGCCCGCCACAGTCCGCATCGCCCATGAGGGCCTGTTTATAGAGAATTTCGAACAGGTTGGACTGGCTGACATCCAAACCAAATACCATGGAAAATTCATGGAACAATTCAACCCATGCATTGAGGTCGGTCGTGCAGTTATTACTGTGCACCATCGCCACAGGCTTGCCTGTCGGTGTTGTCACCATGTCGATCTCCGGGTAAACCTTCGACAGGGGCTTTTCCAAAACGATCATGGCAAATACGGAGGTTCCCGCGGAGACATTGCCAGTTCGCTCTGCCACGCTGTTGGTCGCGACCATGCCTGTGCCTGCATCCCCTTCGGGCGGACACAGCGGGATACCTGCCGGTAACTTTCCGGTCGGATCGATCAGCCCTGCGCCTTCTTTGGTCAGGATGCCGGCAGACTCGCCTGCCACCAGGACTTTGGGCAGGATCTCCTGGAGCTTCCAGGATATTTTCTCCGTTTTGAGCCGCTCGTTGAAAGCCTCTATCATTCGACTATCGTAGTTGTTGGTCTTGCTGTCAATGGGAAACACACCCGAGGCTTCGCCAATGCCCAGCACCTTCTGCCCGGTCAGTTTCCAATGCACATAGCCTGCCAGCGTGGTCAGATAGCTGATATTCCCGACATGCGCTTCCTTGTTCAAGATTGCCTGCTGCAGGTGTGCGATGCTCCAACGCTGGGGGATGTTGAATTGGAACAGGTCAGTAAGTTCCCTGGCAGCCTGCCCGGTCATGGTGTTTCGCCATGTCCGGAACGGGACGAGCAGGGTTGCCTCCTTATCGAAGGCCATGTAGCCGTGCATCATGGCGCTAAGGCCTATGGCTCCGATGGCCGGGAGCGGAGTGTGGTATTTCTCGATGAATTCGCCGTTTAGCTTGCGAAAGCTATCCTGCAGGCCAGTCCAGATATCGTCGAGACTGTATGTCCATATGCCAGTTTCGTAGCGGTTTTCCCACTCATGGCTCCCCGATGCAATCGGCGCATGATCATCGCCGATCAGCATCGCCTTGATGCGAGTCGAGCCGAACTCAACGCCAAGAACGGCCTTACCGCTTTCCATAGTTTTTGGGGTATTCATGTTCATCTCCTATAAAGCCAATTCATTTTGTAGTCCGTCCGCCTTGTCCGGCAGCATGGCACAGGCGCTGAAATCTGCGCAAATTGTTTACTTTTCCATTCATGCCGGAGTCCAAAGTCTCCGCATCGTCTCTGTTGGGGACGACTTCGGGATTACCTTAAATATCAATTACAATCTTCAACCCTTCCCGTTTTTGTGCAAGTATGAAGGCCTGCTGGGCCTGTTCGAGTGGAAAGCGCTTTGTCACCAGCGAGCGCACATCCACCTGGCCTCTTTCCACCAATTGGATCGCGCGCGGGTAAGTGAATTTCATGCGGCGCACCATCTTGATGGTCAAGCCTTTCCGCCGAGCAACCGAGGCCGTGAAGGTGCTTTGGTCGTCCGCCGGGATACCGGCCAGGATGACCTTTCCGCCGGGTTTGACCGCGCTGAAGGCCGTTTCCAAGGCATCGTTATTCCCGGCCACCTCGAAAGCCACATCCACCGCCTGGGCAGGCAGCCAATCCTGTGCACCCAGCCTGAGGGCAGCCTGCATGCGATGGGGCAGCGGTTCGGTGGCAAATACCCGGTTTGCCCCGGCCATTTGTGCCATCTGGATTGTTAGCAATCCGATCGGGCCGCAGCCGAACACACCCACCGTCATGCCCGTTCGCAGGTGCGCCAGGTCCACCGCGTGGATGGCCACCCCCAGCGGCTCGAGCATGGCTCCGTCAGCCTGGGAGAGCGCTTCCGGCAGCCGGAACAGGCATTCCTCCGGCCAGACGATAAATTCCCGCAAGGCGCCGTCTTCCATTCCATGCCCGGCAAAACGTAAATGCTCGCACAGGTTGGGGTTGCCCTGCCGGCAGAATTCACAGGTGTGGCAGGGGATGGCCGGGTCAACTGCCACCCGTTCCCCCAGGCGCGGACCTGAGGCGATCACGCCGGCGAACTCGTGCCCGAGCACCAGCGGCCGGTTCAATTTGGCATCGCCAATGCCGGCCTCGCTGAACCAGTGCAGGTCCGAGCCGCAGATACCGACCACATCCACACGCACCAGCGCCTCACCAGGTCCAGGTTCCGGAACGGACTCCTCTTGTAAGCGCAGGTCATTGGGGGCATGTAATCTGATGGCTTTCATGGCAGTCACCCGGCGGGGGCTTCCATTCTGGTCCGATTCGAAATCTCAATTGGGAGATTCTGCCACTGACCGCCTTGTTGGATCCATCGTCCCCTCCAGTCTTTAATGGCATCTCTTCCCAGGGGAATTTTATATTCTACGCTATTTCCTGGCTGTCCCAATTGAACGGCTAGTTCATCACAGAGAGCGCCTGGTCGGTTTTGCATCCCAATGATCCTATTTCGGGGAATGTATGTCAGGATCCAGCCATACCATTTCCCCAGCTCTTCCTGAAGCGCAACCACAAAATTGCTTGTCATGGATACCACAGTGTCTGCTGTGACCGGTTTTCGAAACTCGAACGGCCATATTTCCCGGATTCTGTTGACGCCAGGTTGAAAAACCAGCTCCTCCAGTACCTCACCGGGTAGGAAGCCATAGATCCTCATCCCATTGTTGAACTTGAACGACAATGCATCCATGGCCTTTTGTGCTGCCAGCGCATTTGCTTTCAGATCAGCGTGTGCAGTGGCTGTGGGCAGGCAAGTCTGCAGCAATCGATGCAAAGGCTGTGAGAGTATCTCCCAGGCTACAGTATTGAATTCCACCTCAATTCGTACGGGCGAGTCGCTCTCTTGCGCAACAACCTCCAGAAATCCATAGAGTAGCAATAACCTGACTCGCATATAAAGAATGCTGCTGCCCTTAATGAGAGTAACTTGAGGTTCCTGGTCAGGCCAGATTGAGGCTGTGACATGAACTACGCCTGTATTGGTGAATAAGAGAGCCTGTCTGGGAACATAATAGCGCATGTTCTGGATTTGTGCTGGAAAGGCAATAATCGTCTGAATCGTTTGGTCAGATAGAAGGGCGGTAATGGATGGAGACTGAAGTTCGCCGGGCAGGTCTGAAATACTTTTCAACGTGGAGGGATACTGTTTCATTCCCAGCGTGGGCATTTCTTTTACAAGTTGTGCCAGCCGTTTTTGCACGGCTTGTGGGGATTTATTCATTGTAAAGGCACCCATGTCCAGCCCGATCAACTGCCTTCCTTTGTCATTGCGTTAAGTCCCTTTCGCCAGTCGGTAATACAGTTCGTTCCAGCGCAGTTCTTTCTTGAATTCGGAAAGCTGCGTCGACTGGTCGATTACCAGGAACTCCAACCCGGCCATGCCGGCGAAATCTTCCAGATGGGCGCGCGTAACCGCCTGGCTGAAACCGGTATGGTGGGCGCCGCCTGCCAGGATCCAGGCTCCCGCGGCAACTTTTAGGTTCGGCTGCGGCACCCACACAGCGCTGGCCACCGGCAATTTCGAGAGCGGGGCTTCTGGTTGGATCACATCCACTTCATTCACCACCATGCGGAAGCGCTCCCCCATATCGAGCAGGGTGGCGTTAATGGCAGGGCCGCTTGCTACGTTGAAGACCAGCCGGGCGGGATCGTTCTTGCCGCCGATCGAAAGCGGATGTATTTCGAGGCTTGGCTTTGCCGCGGCGATGGAAGCGCACACTTCCAGCATATGCGCACCCAGCACCTGCGGTTTCTTCTCATCGAAGTCGTAGGTGTAATCTTCCATGAAGGATGTGCCGCCCGACAAACCGGCACCCATCACTTTCATTGCGCGCACCAGCGCGGCGGTTTTCCAATCGCCTTCCGCGCCAAAGCCGTAACCATCCGCCATCAGTCGCTGCACCGCCAGCCCGGGCAGTTGCGCCAGGCCGTACAGGTCTTCGAAAGTGGTGGTGAAGGCTTTAAATCCACCTTCTTCCAGGAATGCCCGCATGCCGATCTCGATGCGGGCCGCATCCCGCAGGGAGGCCCGCTGGCTGCCTTTGAGGCGCAGCGTGCTGGCAACCTTATAGCTGTCATCGTATTCTGCCACCAGCTGGTCGATTTCTGCATCCGTGACTTCATTAATGAACTTGACCAGGTC
>JBEKCT010000059.1:0-17777 GCA_050014715.1 Anaerolineales bacterium
GTCGAGACAAAAGGCCTGGTCGGCGCGGTGGAAGCCGCGGATGCGATGGTAAAGGCCGCAAATGTGGTGCTGCTCGGATCCGAGTACGTGGGCGGCGGGTATGTGACCGTGATGGTGCGCGGCGACGTGGGTGCGGTAAAGGCAGCCACGGATGCCGGCGCAGCTGCGGCCAAACGCGTGGGAGAACTGGTGTCGGTGCACGTGATCCCCAGGCCTCATTCGGACGTGGAAATGATCCTGCCCAAAGCCAGCAAGGGCAGCATCGGCGGGCGGACTGCCGAAGCAAAACCCAAATAAATGGGATGGACGGCCCGCTGGGGTGGTTGTATCACCTCAGCGGGAATGAACAAGCCTGGCTGAAAACCTGACCCAGGAAACAAGCGTCCTGCGCGCCTGTGCCTGCGTTGATTCGCAGGAAGCTGGCAGGCAAGGATGCAACCCGGGGCAGAACCAAGGAGAAAAACATGGCAGATACATTTTCCCTGCGCTGTTATTGTTACCTGGATAGGATGCAGCCACAGTATGCATCATTCGTCGGGACGGTGACCCAGGGCGACCTGCCCACCGAGGGCATGGCGGCCCTGTATGTGGAGATGTCGCCGGGCAATGAAGTCTTCCGGGTGGTGGACATTGCCGTTAAAGCCACCGAAGCCCGGCCCGGGGCCCAGATCGTGGAACGCGAATTCGGTATGTTCGAAGTGCACTCGCCCAACCAGGCGGCTGTGATCGAAGCCGGCAACGTGGTGCTGGACCGGCTGGGATTGCACGTGGAAGACCGGATCAAACCCCAGGTGGTTTCGACCCAAGTGATCACAAGGGTCGATCCCTACCAGGCACAACTGCTCAACCGGTTCCGGCGCGGTTCGATGCTGGTGGCAGGTGAAACCATGCTGGTGCTGGAATGTGCCCCGGCTGCCTACATTAATATTGCCTGCAACGAAGCCGAGAAAACCGCCAGCATCAAGCTGATCCATGTTTCCTCGGTTGGACGCTTCGGACGGATGTGGCTATCCGGAACAGAAGCAGAAATAATGACGGCCAAGGATGCGGCAATGCGGGCATTGGAAAGCCTGAAAGGGCGCCCGGAAGCGTAAGCAGAGCTGGAAAGGAGCAGGTCATGCCGAAAGAGTTTTATACGGAACGTGATATCGAGGATATGTTCAAACGCGGCATCCTGTCGCTGCAGGTTAACGATAACGTGGTTCTGACAGAACTGGCCTACGAGAAAGCCAACCGGCTGGGGATGCAACTGCTGCGTGAGAAGCCGCTAGAACCACCGGCTGCCCCCGTCCGTCCCTACCTTACCGAGCTACACAAATCCGGAACTGGCCAGGCTGCAGAGTTACAAAAACCTGAAGCCGACTTGACAGCCCGCATCCGCAGCGCGGTGAACGCCCGCCTGGGTACGCAGGTTGACCCGGCCCTGCTGGACGTGATCATTGAGCGGGTGCTCAAGAGCACAGGAGCGAAGTAACCAGATGCTGTTCGGCAAAGTGAAAGGCACGGCGGTCTGCACGTTCAAATACCCCGGAACCGAAGGGCTGAAGCTGCTGATCGTCCAGCCGTTGAACAAGAAACTGGAGCCGGTTGGCGCATTGCAGGTGGCGGCGGACGTGGTGGAGGCCGGACCGGGCGACCTGTGCGTGATGGTGCGCTCACGCGAGGCGGCCCTGGCGATGCCGGAAGTCAAATTCGTGCCGGTGGACCTGGCGCTGGTTGGCGTGGTGGATGACCTGGAGGTCCGCCCGGACGGGGAGTTCGATTACACGCTGAGACCGGGGAGGAACCAGTTTACATAGGACAGTACCTTAATAAATCAATGGGTCTATTATTGCCATATCCGCCGGGGGCTGTCCCTACGGGATGCTCCGAGAAAGCCCATGGCTAAGAACAAAAACCCGCTAAAGCGGGCTGAACTCAAACATATGGCGACCTTGATGGGAATTTGTACCAACAGGACTGATATGATTATTGGAAAAGTGATTGGAACTGTGGTGACCACCATCAGCCACCCGGATTATAAAAACCGGAGGCTGCTGGTGGTGCAGCCAATGATAATGGAAGACGAGAAACCCGACGAGGATTTCCTGGCGCTCGACAACACCCATGCCGGCATCGGGGATACCGTGCTGGTGAACCGCGAGGGCAACGGGGCGCGGCAGGTGCTCAACAACCCGGATGCGTGCGTTATCTCGGTCATTGTGGGGATCGTTGACTCGGTTACGTTGGTAGCATAAACGCAATTAAAATAGTCAAATAAAAGTATTTGGTTGCAAGTGCCAGAAATTTTCCGACCCGAAGCAATCACCTGAAAAAGGGGGAGATTGTTTCCCCTGCGGGTATGCTTCGCGATCTTCGCGAAGAACGCTCCTCGCAATGACACAATGTTATTGTCTTGGTTACTACGGTTGAGCAATGGGCCAGCGCAGAGGTGATATACTTTCCGGAAATATTCCTTCCAAAGGATTTCCCATGGCTAAAAGCACCCCGGAAAAAAGAGTACCTTCAGTTTCCATTGACCTGGTCGAGCATGAGGCCAGAATCGAAAAGCTTCCCGCTAATAAGACCGGGCAGGCGGAATTGCGGATATCGGGCAGGAAGAAGGGTGGGGGTTCTGCGGGGCCGCTGACGCTGACCGAAGAGCAATTGATCGAATTACTTCATAATGCCAGCCTGGGCGGGGTACTTTCGAACAGCTTCGTGGGGAAGTTGCGCGAGAAGATCGAGATCTGAGTCCGAATTCTCTTCCGATCATGCAGGAAAATAGCACGCGGACCAGATCGGATGATACGGGTGTTCGCAGATTTTTTTAACTAATCTAAGAGACCATGAAAACATTCGGAGACCAGCTGAAAAGGTGGTCTCCGAATTCTTTTTTCCCCGGGTGTCGGCGGGAGGAAATCCCGCCCTACAGATATTCCTTCAACTGCCTGGCCCGGCGTGGGTGGCGCAAGCGGCGGAGGGCTTTACCTTCTATCTGGCGGATGCGCTCGCGGGTGAGACCGAACTTCTCGCCCACTTCCTCCAACGTGTAAGGGATGCCCGTTTCCAGCCCAAAGCGCATGCTCAAGACACGCGCCTCGCGGGGCGTGAGTGTGCCCAGCACTTCCTCGATCTTATCCTTGAGCAAGGACTGGAAAGCGCTTTGCGCAGGTGTGGGGGTGAGTTCGTCTTCGATGAACATGCCCAGGTCGGAATCTTCATCGTCGCCGACGGGGCTCTCCAGCGAAAGCGGTAACCAGGACACCTGCAGAATATACTGAATCTTTTCGGGAGACAATTTCACTTCGGAAGCCAGTTCCTCGGGTGTAGGAACTCGCCCGAGGTGCTGTTCGAGGTCACGATTGGCCTTGTAGATTTGCCGGATGCGGTCATTGATATGGACAGGCAGACGAATGGTACGCGCCTGGTCGGCGATGGCGCGAGTGATGGTCTGGCGAATCCACCAGGTGGCATACGTGGAAAAGCGGAAGCCCTTATGCACATCATACTTCTCGACCGCCTTCATCAAGCCGAGATTGCCCTCCTGGATCAAATCGAGGAAAGCGACACCGCGGCCTATATAACGCTTGGCAATACTAACCACCAGGCGCGTATTGGCTTTAATGATCTGTTCGCGTGCCAGGATGCCATCCTGCACCAGGGCTTCGAAGCGCTGCCGTTCCGGGCTGCGCTTGCGAGCGGGGCAACGAGCTAAATCCAGCCTGGCCTGGCGTCCCGATTCGATGCGTACGGCAATCTCCCATTCCTCATTGGCCTTCAACAACGGGACGCGCGACATTTCTTTAAGGTACATCCCAACCGAGTCATCGCTGGTGTAATCGCTGGCTTCCGGCTCCACCCAGGGAATCAACTCGGGTGGAGGGAGGGATTCCGTTGAGAGTGAGTCATAATCGGAATCCAACATTTCCACGCCGCGATGACGCAATGCCAGCATGATGAACGACAGGCCTTCGGAATCTTCGCCCAATTCCGGACAAGTATCCAACAGGTCGTCGGTGGTTAAATAGCCTTGCACGGAGGCTTTCTCCATGAGCTGACCCAGGATTTCCCGATTATGTGGTCGATCGATTGTTGCCATCTGCATAACCCTCCTCTTAAGACACTTTCTACTTCAGCAGGTCCTTCAGCGCCAGGAACGGGCTGTCAGGCTCAGGGCGATGCCCGCAATCCGTCTCATTCAAGTTTTCTCCGCAGACGGGGCACAGGCCTTTGCAATCAGGTTTGCAAAGCGGGCTGATGGGGAATTCCAACAGGGCATACTCCCGCAATAAAGGCTCCAGATCAATTTGACCGTCCTCCGGCACCAGCAAGCCGGATTCGGTCATATTGCGACGGTCAAAAGCATATAAATCGGTGAGCGACCATTTGAGGGGTTGCGTGAGCGGATCGAGGCAACGCACGCACTCAAGCTGCGTTTCTGCCTGAAAGTCTCCCTGTAATACCAATCCCTGCGGAGTGCGGCTAAAGCGGGAAGTCCCAATAAACTTGCCCAAGGCCAGATCATCCCCCAGGTAGATCGTCTTAAATTCGAAATCGAAAGCGCGGTATGTACCGATCGGTGCACTGATCAGGAAACCGACGTTAAGCCGCAGAGGATGGCGAGGGTTGGTCACAAGATACTTCTATACGCAAGTATTGGAACTGGCTCATTCTAGCACAGCGGGGACTCGAAGTCAAGAATCCGTACAGAATCCGTACAGAATTCATCCGAAAATTGTGGAAGAACCGCAATTGGATGCGAACTTCACCTGAATTTACTTCAGGTTCCTGGTTTTTCTGGGAATGGATAGCAACCAGGGTTACATCATCATCCTGGGAAGAACCAGCCTGGTAATCTGTCAGGGCTGCCCGGAGCGAATCGCAGACCTGCTTGTCCGCTCTGGCCTGCCAGGCCAGCCAGGACTGACTGGACACGTGCATACCCGAAGGATCGTCCCTGCGGATCACGGCAATCCGTCAAACCATCAGTAAACACAAGCAGGGTACCACCCGGGGGCAAGGAAATGGAATTTTCGTCCAGCAGGAGTCGTTCAAACATGCCAATCGCCTGACCGGTGGTATGTGGAAGGGTCAGGACTGCGCCTGAAGCGTCCAAAAGCAAGGGCAATTCGTGCCCGGCCCGAGCATATTCGAATTTGCCGCCGGCACAACCCAAGATGCCAAGCAGGACGGTGACAAACTGGTCGGATTGCCCCAGCTTAATCAAATGGGTATTTACCCGCCGCAGGATTTCACCAGCCGTACCACCATGCAGGGCTTCTGCCATGATCAATGCATGGGTGCGAGCCATGAAGATGGCTGAAGGGATGCCTTTATCAGAAACATCGCCCACCACCAGACCAATCCGACGTTCGTCCATTTTGAAAATATCATAGAAATCCCCACCGACCATACGAGCAGGATGCATGAGCGCCCCGAAAGTATATCCGGGAACGGTAGGGAGCTCGTGCGGAAGGATACTCGCCTGGATCTCGGCAGCAACCTGCAGTTCATGTTCCAGACGTTCCTTCTCGATGATCTGGACCTGGGCTGCCTTGAGTTCATCAAATGCCTGCTGCAACTGGCGGTTCTTTTCCTGCAGATCGCGGAAAGAGAGCATGGTGGTGGCATCCAGACGTTTGGTGAGGGTCTGCACGATGGTATAGGCGAGCTTTGGCTGGCGATTGAGCAGTCCGTCGAAATCAGCTTGTGTCATCATCCATAACCGGCTGGCCTGAACCGCCCGCACCGAGGCTGTGCGGGCCCGGCCGGGGATCAGCAGGCTCATCTCGCCGATGAACTCACCCGGGCCAAAAACCGCCAACTGCCTTTCATCGGGCGTGCCGAGGGCCAGCAGCACCTGCAGCTGACCTTCCAAAATGATATACAGGCTTTCGCCCGGGTCAGATTCACAGAAGAGCATTTCTCCCTGCACCAGGTTCACAACCTGGAGAGCAGATGCCAGGTGATCCAACTCCTTGCGCGGCAAATCGCTTAGCGGAGGGACTTTCTTAAAAAGGATAGTTTGCGCCATGGGGACCCTGTCAATAAAACAAATCAATATTTGGGAAGCACAGGGATGAATTTATAAAGCCAAGCTGCTCCAATACCTGCTGCAACCAGGAGGATAATCATCACAAAAAAGAGAATGGTGAAGGCCAAGCCAACATACCCCAGTATCAAACCCCAGATTGCAACGGTACGACCCGGAGCGCCAGTCTGCCGGATCTGCCCGAGCGCAACATGACCAGCCACAATCCCAACCAGCCAAAGAACAAATGGCAGGATGTCCAGCACCGAAGAACAAATGGCACTGGTCCCGCCCGTCGCAGCAGCCAGGAAAAGGCCGATAGTCAGGTCAAAACACCATTGCAGGAGATAAAAAAACCAACCAAACAGGCCCAGGATCAGGCTGGTTCCGGCAAGTTTATTGGGTGCAGGGCTGGAATCAAGCATGGGCAGATTGGGGGTAACACCAACTTTCATGCCTGAGTAAAGTCGATCTCTTCCTTCCCACCCAGTTTCTCCTGGATGCGCTGCACCACCAGTTCCAGGGCCATGGGTTGGTGAACGAAATCCACGTCATCCGTATGGATGGTGAGCACCGGACACAGGTCGAAAGACAGCAGCCATTCGTCATAAAAAGATTCGAGTAGAGACAGATACTCGGCAGTGATGCCTGTTTCCATATTGCGGGCACGCTTGCGGATGCGATCCATCAGAACGCCGGCCGGACATTTCAGATAAACCAACAGGTTCGGCTGCGGCAGGCTATTCACCACCAGATCGAACAATTTACGATAGGCAATGTAATCGCGCTCGGACAGGTTGCCCATATGATGCAGAGCCCGTGAAAAGATAAAGGCATCCTCGTAAATGCTTCGGTCGAGGATGGCCGGGCGAGGGTCCTGGGCGGCATTCAGATACTGATCAGCGCGATGGCCGAGGAAGTATATTTGAAGATGAAACGACCAGGCATGCATATCGGAATAGAAGTCCGGCAGGTAGGGATTATCGGCAACAGATTCAAAGTCGGTGCGCCAGCCCAGGCGCGAACCAATGCGTTCGGTAAGGGATGTCTTACCGGCCCCAATATTGCCAGCAACAACAACCAGTCTCTTGGGCATTGTTCCTCCTGAATCACCTGAATAATTGTACACCCGGTTTTGCGAAGGACTTTATTATTTCACCTGTATTTCCAGTACGTGTGGTTGTTAATACTATGCCTGTCTACAGATATCCGGCAGAAACAGCCACGCCGCGATTGCCATCACCAGCACCAGCACTGCGCCGGCCATCACGGTAAGTGGTTCGCCAATTTTGCCGGCCAGAGCTCCGGCCAATAGTGCGCCGACCGGCATGGAACCGAAGAATACGAGCGTGTAAACTCCCATCATCCTTCCTCGCAGATTATCAGGCATAGGGATTGTACGACCGCCTGGGCATTATTCGTAACCATCATGAAACCCCAGCCCACTCCCAGCAGAGCGACCAGGGAAAGTGGAACCAAACGGATCCAGGCAAAAACAAACAGCATCACCGGCATGACAAAGGTGCCGGCGGTCCACAGCCTGCCGCGCAGCTTGCAGATACCCCAATAGGCCAGCATGAGGGCACTGATCATGGAGCCCAGCCCACGCGCAGAAACCAACCAACCATTCGTTGTCACATCCCCATGAAGAACGTCGGTGGCCCAGGCCGGCAGCAGATTCATCATACCAATCCCAAAAATGCTGACAACACCGACAGATGCGATCAGGCTGAGGATCGTGCGATTGCCAATAACATAACGTATCCCTTCACCCAGTTCCGCCAGTGCGGCCGGACGGCGCAGCGACCGTGCTTCCAATTTGATTCGCATCAGCAGCAATGCGACGATCACTGCAATGAATGAAAGACCATTCAAGGTGAAACACCAGGCCGGGCCCATAGCCGCATAGGTCAATCCTGCTTTGGAAGGACCGACGACCGTTGCAATATTAAACATGGTCGCGTTTAGCGCAATGGCATTGGTCATACTTTCGCGGCTGACCAGCTCCAGCACAAAAGATGTGCGGGCGGGCGCATCAAAGGCATTTGCAACTCCCAGAAGGAAAGCCAGGACAAGAATATTCCATGGCTGGACGGTATGGGTAAAGGTCAGGGTAGCCAGGATAAACGCCAGAATCATCATGGAGGTTTGGGTGATCACCAAAAGTATCCGGCGGGGCAGGCGGTCCGCAACCAAACCGCCATAAAGGGTAAATAATAGCGAAGGGGCGCCACCAACGAATCCGACCAACCCGAGGTAGAAGGGAGAACCGGTAATTTGATAAATCAAGTATCCCTGGGCGGTACTCTGCATCCAGGTGCCGACCAGCGAAACCACCTGACCGCCAAACCATAACCGGTAATTGAAATGTTTAAGGGCTGAGAATGTTTCCTACCAGCGCGGGCTGCGGATTTTCCTGGGCGTTTTTTCAATACCTGTCAAAAAAAGAATTCGAAAGGAAGAATGTGGCCCGAATTATACAAGAAATCTTCCGGATTGCATTCCTATTAATAGATCGGATTAAACCACAAACGCCCGGTCGGGCGTTTGGGTGATTCTATCAACTTGTTTGCTCTGCAATAGTGATTCCTCAACGGAGGATATTTATTATCGCCTAACACTCGCTGTACCCACAGGTATAGCACTTCCGGCAGCCTTCTTCATTCACCACGCTGGCTTCGCCACACTCCGGGCAAAGTTCGCTGGTTTTGAGGGCCATCTGGCGGGCCGAGGTGGACGACTGAGAATCAGAATTACCTTCCGCCCTCAACATATCAGGAACTGCCTGGTCGAAATGAGGCGCTCCAGCCGATTTTTCCTCAACTTCGGCATGGTGGGTGGTCCGGCCAGAAAGGTACTCATCCAGCACCTGGCCCACCCCGTCCGGCAATGACCGGACCCGATTGGGGCCAAAACCCAGCGAACGCCCGCCGCCGATGCCGGAGAGCTGGCGAACCACTTCAGCCATTCGTTCGCGCGGAGAAATTGGGGAAGCCAGCCGAAGCACATACGAAATGAGCCGGCCGATCGCTTCCGAAATAGCCGCCGTTTCCGAGCCGGCCTTGGCAGTGTTGATAAAAACTTCGAAGGGATGTCCACCGCCGTTCTGATTGACCGTGATAAAAGCCTTACCAAGCGGCGTATCAACCCGGTAGGTGCTGCCAATCAGAGTACGCGGGCGCGGTTTCTTGGTTTCGTGCCAGGCGGCAAGTTGGGTGGCTATTTCCGCTTCCGCCACATTGGCAGGGGCTGCATCCCCAGCGGCAGACGGCCAATATGGGATGGCCAAGCTACTACTGGAAGCCTGGGGCTGTTTTTTCTGAGCGGTGGCCTTGGTCTCGAGCACGACTTTCTCGCGCGATCCGGTGACATAAACGGTTATACCCTTGCAGCCCAGCTCCCATGCCAGCAAATAGGCACCTTCCACATCCTCGACCGTCGTTCCTTCGGGAAAATTAACCGTCTTCGATAACGAATTATCCACGAATGCCTGGAGGGCGGCCTGCATGCGGACATGTTCCTCGGCGGTAATGTCACCAGCCACCACGAATACATTCCGAATGGATTCCGACAGAGAGGGAATATCCTGGCAGGTGCCATGGTTCATGACCTGCGCGATGATCTCCTGGCGGGCTTCGCCGACCAGCCCAGCCTTCTCCAAAGCCAGATCAAAACGCGGACTGGCATAGGTCAATTGCAGATCCTTACCCTGGTCATTAACATGCCGGACATAAGCCAGCGCGAAGACCGGCTCACAGCCATAACCTTCACAACCTGCCACGGTGGCGATGGTTCCGGTCGGCGCGACCGTGGTCTGGGCGGCGTTACGAATGCCGTATTTCTTAAGCCCTTCCAGGATGTCATTCCAATCCACCAGCGGACGACCCCAATCGCGCTGATAAGGTACAAGGGGTTGAGGCGGGGTCCAGAGCAAATCCTGGGGGTCGTAGATACTTCCTTTAATGGCCGGGAAGGCACCGCGTTCGTGCGCAAGGGCCACACTGGTCCGCATGGCATGGAAGCGCACAAATTCCATCACTTGAGCGCCAAACTCCCGCCCCTCCGGGGAGCCGTAGCGCACGCCGGCATGATACATCAGGTCGGCCAGGCCCATGATGCCCAAACCGATGCGCCGGGCTCTTTGAGCAGCTTCCTTCAACTGGGGTACTGCCGGAACATAGGCGTTGACATCGACCACATTATCCAAAAAACGCGTCGAAAGTTCCACACCGGTGCGCAAGTCTTCCCAAGCGACCGTCCCATCCGGACCGCAATATTCTGCCAGGTTGATGGAACCCAGGCAGCAGTTTTCGTACGGTCCAAGCCATTGTTCCCCGCAAGGATTGGTGGCCTCCAATGGATACAGATGCGGAACAGGATTGGAACGGTTGGCCGCATCCAAGAACAACACACCCGGCTCGCCGTTATGGTGGGCCTGGTTGACAATCTTCTGAAAAAGCTCACGGGCGCGGACGGTCTTGTAGGTGTGAAGCGGAACGCCGCGGGCTTCTGCCTGCTCCGGAGTGCCACTAAAGCCGCGGTATTCCGGCGCGGTCACGTCCGGGAATTTCAAATCCCAATCAGCATCCTCTTTTACTGCCCGCATGAAAGCATCGGTGATACCGACCGAGATATTGAAATTGGTGATCGAGTTTTCACTAATCTTGCAGTTAATGAATTCCTCGATATCGGGATGATCCACGCGCAGGACTCCCATATTGGCTCCACGACGGGTGCCCCCCTGGGCAATTTCTCCGAAGGCATGATCGTAAACGCGCAGAAAACCGACCGGTCCGGTAGCCTGCCCGGCTGACGACCTGACGAGTGCGCCTTTTGGACGGAGGCGTGAAAAGGAAAAACCATTCCCGCCGCCGGTTTGCTGGATGAGAGCAGCGTCCCGGAGGGTTTGGAAAATACCGGCCTGGTCACGGCCCATATCATCGGTAATGGGCAGGACAAAACAAGCTGCCAATTGTCCAAGAGGAGTACCGGCCCCGGTAAAGGTGGGGGAATTGGGAAAGAATTTTTTGGAAGTCAACAAAAGATAAAATTCACGGGCAAGCGCAGCTGAATCATTGTGGTAGGTTTCTTCAGCTTTGGCAATGTGATAAGCGACGCGCCAGAACATTTCCTCCACGGATTCGGCTGGCTGGCCATCGTTGCCGCGGCGAACATACCGGCGCACCAATACCTGCCGGGCATTGTCGGTTAATTCCACCGCGGGCAGGTCAACAGGCATGGGCGGAGTTGGGAGCGGTTTTTTTCTTGATACTGCCGGTAATGCTGCCATATGCTTCTCCTATGCTGCTAAAGGTAGATTCTACAATCCATTAAATATCTGATGCGATAGAAGATGGGATGGGACTCATAGACTCCGATTCTGCACCCCAAGGGCGGTGAAACCGGAAAGGAAAAGGTATTAAGATTCTAATAACAGCTGGTCAATTTCATTGCGCAGGGAATGCAAATCATCCAGACGCAGGTAAACAATGGCATAACGGATATAGGCAATCTGGTCCATTTCCTTCAGACCCTTTATGACCAGGTCGCCAACCACGCGTGATGAAACCTCAGGTTTTCCCAATCGTTGTAATTCGGCTTCAACCTGCCCAACCAGGTGCTCAATGTCTGTCGCTGAGACCGGACGTTTGGCACAGGAAATACGAATGCCACGCATCAGTTTCTCCCGGTCAAAATCCTCACGTGTTCCATCCTGTTTGACGATCAATGGTGTTGCCATAATCGGTCGTTCATAACTGCTGAAGCGCTGCCCACAGTTCAAACATTCGCGCCGCCTGCGGATGCCACCATGACTATCGTGCGTTGTGTCAATAACTTTTGAGTCATTGTTCTGACAATATGGACAGCGCATCTTTTTGCTCCAGGTTATTAGAACAAATGTTACCACCATATATGGTAGTAACGCATCCTAAAACCCCTATATGTGGGTTACGATGGGTTGTATTTTAACATATTTGTGAGGACACAACAAGAGGACGAATGGGTGATTAACCTTAAATTTTCTGGTTCGTTTGAAATCGCCAGGGCGAAGATGTTAACCAGGGCGCAGGATCTGGGAGGCATCCTGCAGATATCCCAGCCCATCCCGGAGACTGCACGGCCCACCCACAACTTCAATACCTCTGTGCAGACCAAGGGCAATCGCTAAGAACCCTTGCAGCAGGTGGACAAGTTAGGTATAGTATTAATAATTTCTTAAAGAACGAATTGTCAGGTTACGGTAACCAAAACTTGCCGGGTCATTGAAATCCATGGATCGAGCTACCCAAACCAGTACAACGGCCGCTGATATAAATTTTGGGTATCGTGGTACTTAGACTATTATGGGAGAAGGTAATGAACGCGGCACCATTTTTCTTAATCATCTTGACAGAAAATGTCTTTCAAGAAAGGCGGCAGAGCAACCATGGATAATCCATTCCAATTAAATCCAGATGAATCGATCCTGTTCCGCAGCCGGCCATCTCACGAGTGGTTTAGTCTGGTCGGGAGGATCGGGATCGGAATCCTAGAAGTCATTATTTTCATGCTCCTGTCCTTCATATCCTTCACCAATCTTGGAAAGACCGTCCTGGCGACATTTCTCCCGGCCAACTTTTCGGAATGGTTAAGCAGAGCCCTTTTCCAGGGCATTCTTCCAATCCTGATAATTACCTGGTTCGCTGAAGATACAGCCAGGATCTTCACCAGCGAGTTCATCCTGACCAGCCAGCGTATCTGGACCAAAGGTTCGCCTTATGCCTGGAGTTCCGGAAAGGAAATCCCTTTTTCAAATATCCAGTCGATTTCCACCCGGCGGGATGGGGTTTTTATCCGCCTGAAAAACACCAAGAAGGTTCAAACGCTTATATTCCCGAATGGCAAGAAAATCGTGGAAGCCTATGATCATTTCACTGGGAAAACCGGCACCTTTTGATCCAGGCTGGTCGCGGTAAAAACAGGCTAACGCCAAAAGTTCGTCCCGAGCAGGAAAGTATAAACAATAATCAGTCTTTGGTGAGCGTTTTTGCTTCCTGCCAGAGAGCTTCCATCTCATCCATGGTCAAGTCAGACAGGTTCCTGGCCTGCTTTTTTGCTCCGGCTTCCACAAAGGCAAAACGTTGCCTGAAACGCATATTGGTCCCCCGCAAAGCAGACTCGGCATCGATCTTCTTCCAGCGCGCCAGGTTGACTAAAGAGAAAATCAGGTCACCCAATTCACCGGCCAATTCCTTTTCATTATCTGCCTGGCGGACTTCCTGGATTTCCTCGGCAATTTTCTCGAGAACGCCTTCAATCTCCGGCCAGTCGAAACCTACCCGGGCAGCCCGATCCTGGTAATCCTGAGCCTGGAGCAAGGCCGGCAGCGCCAGCGGGACACCATCCAGGAGACCTTTTTCCGGTTCCTTGCTTCCGAGGCGCTCTTCGGCTTTGAGCTTTTCCCAGTTTTTCAAGACATTGCCGACGCCGTCCACGTGGGTTTCCCCAAAGACGTGCGGATGGCGACGGATGATCTTGTCATAAATACCTTTAAATACATCCTGCATGCCGAACTCGCCTTCTTCACTGGCAATCTGGGCATTCAACACAATCTGGAGTAGCAAGTCGCCAAATTCTTCGGTCATTTTATGAGGGTCTTCAGAATCAAGCGCCGCCAGGGCTTCATAGGACTCTTCCAGCAAACTGGCGCGCAGGCTCTGGTGAGTTTGCTCTTTGTCCCAGGGGCAACCATCCGGAGCTCGTAAATGGGCGATGATTTCCTGGAAAGCTTCGAAGGAGGTGCCTTCCCCCAAGGGCGGGACGTAAAGCACCGTGAGCAGGCCGATGTGTTCGGAACGGTCAATCTCATAGAGCGGTAAATCCTCAACCAATTCGGCCGTTGTCCCGGCGGCATGGACCAGGCGAACCGGATGCTCGTCAGGATAGACGGCATTGAGCGTCACCTTTACTTCTGCTGCCACCATGCGGGAGTAAATCTGGGCAACCAAGGCAGGCATATCCGACGGGAAAGCCGGCAGGTGTGCCTGGCTCAATTCCAGCGCATCCACAAGAACCAGACGCGGATATGGGTCCAAACCCAGAGCAGCAAAGGCAGGCTCCAGGAAAGAAATTCCGCTTATCACCTTTAGCGGCAGGCCGGCGATCCTGGCACGCTGCGCGATCGCCGGGCAGGTGGCTTCCGCCAGAAACGGGTCGCCCGGAACGGCATAGACCACGCCCTGTGGCCGTTGTCCCAATTCCAGGACTTTTTCGACGATGGCAGCATAGACCTCCTCAAAGGATTCGCCTGTGTTATACAAATCGTCGAAGGAAGGAACTTTGACAGAGGCCGGCAGTCCCGCGACCGTAGGATGTTGGTCGGTACGCAACCAGATTTCGTCCACGGAATTGATGACATCCCAGGCTGCGCGTGTGAGTTTGGCAGGATCGCCAGGGCCAAGGCCAAGCAGGGTAATTCCAGGCATATTAAACTCCTAAAAGCAAGAAACAAAAAACAGAAGGATTAAAGTAAAACGTAATGCGCAAAACGTAACATCAAGCGTTACGAATCGCGCATTACGTTGTGCATTTACCGAATTGATCTACCGCTTGGTGTAGGTCGGAGCCTTGCGGGCACGCTTGAGACCGGGTTTCTTGCGTTCCTTCACACGCGCATCACGTGTCAGGAAGCCGGCTTTACGCATGGCTGAAACATTTTCAGGATTCATCTTGACCATGGCACGCGCGAGGCCAAGCTGGACTGAATCAGTCTGGCCAGTCACGCCGCCGCCAGTGACGACAACGCTGATATCATAGGTTTTGGCATCCTGTCCTGCTGCCTTCAGGACAGCCAGAATCGCCTCAAGGTCACCCAGCCGGTTGAAGTAGGCCGGGGCCTCTTTTTCATTGACGATGAATTGCCCTGAACCACTCATTATGCGCACGCGGGCGATGCTTTGCTTGCGGCGTCCAACACCTTCATAATATTGCACGGACATATTCCTACTCCTTTACGCGACCATCTTCGGAGCCTGCGTGGCGTGCGAATGTTCCGAGCCGCCGTAGACCCTCAGCTTTGTCATAAGGTGGTGACCCATCTTATTATGCGGCAACATGCCCCAGACTGCAGAACGAATAACACGGTCGGGGTGGTTGGCCAACTGGTCACGCAGACTGATTGTTTTCAAGCCGCCGGGATAGCCTGAATGGCTGTGGTACATTTTCTCAGTCAACTTAGTATGGGTTTTTGTGCCGGTGACAATTATCTTCTGGGCATTGATGACAATCACAAAATCACCCAATTCGACGCCAGGGGTAAAGGTCGGTTTGTGTTTTCCCAGCAGGAGTCCGGCGATCTTGGTTGCCAGGCGCCCTAAGGTCTCACCGGTGGCATCCACCAATAACCACTGGCGGTTTATCTCAGCAGCTTTAGGATAGTAAGATTTAATCACTTTGATCTCTCCAAATAACAGACTTAACAAATATCATCCCAACCAAAATCAATCCAGGTTATCATAGCAGACTTCCACCAACGTCAAGCCGCTGGCCGGAGCGAGGCTGGCAGGGATCTGGCTGCGGGCGGCCTGCCCGACCTCGGCAGAGCCTTCCAGGGCCTGGAGCAGTGTTTTGGCCAAAAGCCTGCCCTGCCCGACCGCCACCTGGGCATAAACCAACCGGCGTACCATACGGAAAAGGAAGGCATCAGCCCGGATCTCGAAGATCCACTCATCCCCGAGTTGCTGCCATCCGGCCGCCATGACCGTCCGGACAGTGCTGCCTCCAGACCGGGGCGGGGTACCGAATGCGGCGAAATCGTGCCGACCGGGCCAAATATCGGCCAAATCCTTCAGGTCTACCACCGGCGGCCAAACACGCCAGGCATAGCGCTCCCGCAAAGGATCCCGTACGCTGGCACAGTACAACCGATAACGGTAACAACGGGAACTGGCATTGAAGCGCGGGTGAAAATTATCAGATGCCACTTTCACGGCCCTAACAGCCATATCACGGGGCAGATTGGCGTTGAGGGCATCCTGAAGCTTCTGCAGGTCGTGCATCCATTCGAAGTCGAAAGCTGCCACCTGGCCACTGGCGTGAGTGCCTGTATCCGTTCGTCCGGCCAGATAGACCGTTTTCGCATGCCAACCGAGTTTTCGCAGGGCTTTTTCAAGCTCGCTTTGCACTGTACGTGAATCCGCCTGACGCTGACTTCCGAGAAAGTTAGTGCCATCGTATGCGAGGATAATCTGGTAACGTGCCATTTTCAACAACCATCGGCGATCAGGAAGGAACCTGGACCACCGCCTGCCTCCATACAACAGAGGGTTATTCTTCTACAAGTTCGATAATTGCCATCTCGGCCTTATCGCCAAAACGAGGGCCAAGCTTCATTGTCCGAGTATAACCACCAGGGCGGTCAGCAAAACGAGGGGCAATTTCGTCAAATAATTTCTTAACCGCTTCGTTGCTGTTATTGCCCAGTCTACCGGCAATAAGGCGGCGGGCCGCCACCTTTTCAGAGTCACTGGCATCCTTAACTTTGCGGGCAATGGTGATCATCCGTTCCGCTTCCCCACGAATAGCAGCGGCCTTAGTGGTGGTGGTGCGGATGCGCTCATGGGTGAAGAACTGTTTGATCAAATTGCGCCGCAAGGCGATACGGGCGCCCTTGGTTCGATTGAGTTTATAACCTGCTACTTGGTGTCGCATTTCTAAATTACTCCGAGTCTTTCTTGGATTCGTCTTTGAGATAGCCCTTCTCCAGCATCTTTGCACGCAGTTCGTCCAGGCTCTTCTCGCCAAAATTTCTGATTGACATGACCGCCTGGTCACCCTTCTCGAGCAACTCAAGCACATCCCCAACGGTGGTAATACCGGTGCGCTTGAGCGAATTGAATACCCGCACCGATAGATCCAAAGATTCAACCGGGGTTTCCGCCACTTCACTGGTCAAATGGGAACCGGCGACTTCCTTTTCCATGGTAATGGTCAAGGTTTCTTCACTGATTCCGGCGACGTAACGCAAGTGCTCGATCAGGATCTTGGCGGAAGCGCTCAAGGCCTTCTCAGGTGAAATTGCACCATCCGTCCAGATTTCCAGGACAAGTTTGTCATAATTGGTACTCTGGCCGACGCGTGCCGCCAGGACTTCCCAATTCACACGCTTTACCGGGCTGAAAATGGCATCCACCGGCAGCTCACCGATGGGCATTCGCCCGCGTTCATTTGACGGAGCGTAGCCACGACCACGTTCAACAATCATCTCGATGTCCAAGCGGGTCTTGGAGTTATCAGCGGTGAAAAGGTACAGGTCTGGGTTGATGATCTTAACTTCGGGTGAAGTTATGATATCCGCGGCGGTGACAACTCCTTCGCCGCGCACTTCCAGGTGCATGCGGGTTGCATCCACATCTTCGAGAATCAGACGCAACTGCTTGACTTGCAGCATTACCTGCATAATATCTTCACGAACGCCCGGAATATCAGTGAACTCATGCAAGACATCAACTATGCGAATGGAGGTCACTGCTGCGCCTTCCAGCGAGGATAACAGAACACGCCTCAAGGCGTTGCCCAATGTCACGCCATAACCGTGCTCCAGTGGGCTGATAACGAACTTGCCATAATTCCGAGCTTCTGCTTCGCGCTCGATCTTCGGCATGACCATGTTCGTGATAGTCACGATACACCTCTCCCGGCGTACGGAACGGTACGCCGCGTCTAAGAGAACAGACTCGGATTAGCGCGAGTAGTACTCGACGATTAATTGCTCGTTCAGGTTACC